>JAHFUH010000180.1 GCA_023265215.1 Acidobacteriota bacterium | reverse complement strand
GGCGGATATTTCAGGTTCGACATTTCTCAAAGTGACCGGGAGCAGGGCATCTGTCTTCAATTCGAGAATGCCGAAATCAGCGGCGAATTTTGCCAATGGCGGGTACTCGGCAGTCCGAACCGTCAGAGGAAAACTGCGGGCGTTGGTGAGCTTGCGGCCGGATTCATCCTCGATATTCTGCGGAATCTCCAACGTGAAGGAACTATTTTCGGGGAAAGGACCTTTGAATACAGCATCGGATACAACCTGATCGTCTCCGATCCGATTCTGATAGGTTTTTGCATTCCATTGTTTCCCCCCAGGTCCCTTCAGAACCGCGAGCTTTGCTGTCTTCCAGGACACTGCGGCGGAAAATGAAAGTCGCATATCCGCAATAGGGATGCAGGCGGACGCAGAGTTTTCCCTTTGACAGTGAAAGGTTGCGCTAAAACTTCGAGCCGCTCTGAAAGGAAGCATTTGATCCTGCTCATTGGTGACTCCACGCGGTGACGAAACGCCCTTGCCCCACAACAGGTTTACCTTTGCATCGGCCGGGAATTTCTGTTTTGCCTGAATCAGCAGCAGATGCTCTGGCCGCGGTATGTGGTATCGTGGCGGGAACACGGCATCCAGTATCGATTCTTTCTCCTGACCGGAAACAATCCGGATGCCAATTCTTTCCGAAATCCTTTCTACGGAGAAAGAGACATTTGAAAGAACGGAATCCTCTCCGCTCACATCCCCATTCAATTCCAGGACGAAAATCTGGTCATCGTTGACGGTGGAGCCCTGGTATGGATGGGAACTGATTATCGAGGGACCGCCGGTAGAAAAGCGGAAAATGCGCTGCCCGCTAATGCTGTTGCCTGCAAGCGATTTCAATTCATCCCGAACGCTAAACTCGCATTGGACTCCGGCGGGAAGATCTTGATTAAAATCGTAAGCCCAGTTTGACGGATCGGCCCATCGCCCGGTTCCTTTTTCCGCGCAGCTAACATTGAACGGGTCTCCAGATCGAGGATCCCCGAAGGGAACTATGGGCTCGGAAAACTGGACGCGCACTTGCCGCACCCTTTTAACGGTTCCCTGGGGCGAGAAAACTTGAACTCGGGTTGGTTGCTGAACAAAAGCGAGATAAGCAGTAAGCAAAAGAACGGCAGGCAACATGCCTGCGAGCAGCTTGATTCTCATGGCTCCCTCCGCTTCATTATTCTAAAGCAATGAGGCAAATCCGGTGCCAAACTATATGCGATTGATTTAGCGGCACTTGCCGATTTGCCGGGAGCGGCTGTTGTGTCCCGGCACACACATGCGTGTCAGCATGGACACACACTCTTTGGACACATATTCCGCGTCCAATCCGTACTCCTCTCGATTACATGCTGTTCAAAGCATTTTTGCACTGCATGACAAGCTCCCGCAAGCACGGCAGGGAATCAGATTCCTCAGTTGCTAACTGGAGATTCCGAATTGCGGCCGGGACATGCTGGAGATAATTCTTCAATCCTCTGGTAAGCCCGAGAAACCCATAGGCGCCCAATGCCTGCATCAATCGCTGCGCCGACGCTTCCCAGAAAGAACTCAAAAAGCTATCCCATTCGGACTCATTTCCTGGAAGTCGAAAGTAGAAGGAAAGCAATTCCTCTCTCTCTGCCTTGGAAAACTCAACGTAGGGATCCATCAGGAGCGATCCCAGATCGTAAAACCGGGTCCCGAAGCGCATTCCCTGAAAGTCGATCAAATACGGTTCTCCCTCGCAGATCATGACATTTTGCGATTGCAGATCGCGATGCACGAGGTTTGGCGCGCCCGCTGAAAGCGTTTCTGCAAGGTCGGCCAGTTCCGATTCCAGGTGCTTACAGAAGGCAGGATCGCTTTTTATTCCGCAAAGCGCCTGGACAAAATTCTCCCTGAAATAATCGCGCTCCCACCGGTACAGATTGGGACTGAACGCTTCTGTCAGTTTTATCCGGTCGGAGGGGAAGCGCTGTTCGGGGAAGGAATGAAGCCGGTGGACTATCGTCAGTGCTTTTTCATAAAGCGGTCTGCGTGTCTGCCAAGGCTCATCTCTCAAAGACCAGAGATCTGTGTCGCCAAGATCTTTCATGACTATGAGGCAGGACTCCGAGTTGTGGCGGATAATTTTAGGGGCCGGAACATTGATCCCAGAAAGGAACCCGTCGATATCGACATAATAGGAGTTCTCTATTCTTTTCGGATCGTAACGCACCAGGATGGCGGATTCCCTGCAGTTCCACTTGACCCTGTAATAGGTTCGGTCCGAACCTCTCCCCTCAAATGGAATCAGATCAACCGCAGTCGCGGGTGAAAGGTCCAGAGCTTTGCGTGCAAAAACAATAATATCTTCCTGATAATTCATTCGGTCTTCCCTGCAGTTTTGGCCAGCGATTCGTAGATTTCGAGAGAACCGATATCCTGCCAATCCCCTTCATCAATCACAATGCCGGCTATGGATCCGGGCTTTTCACGGATTCGCTGGATGAAAATTGAGATAATAGACTCGATTTTGCCTGCTTCAATAAACCCCAGCAGAGACGTTTCGATCGCGTAAATCCCGGTGAACAGGCATTTTTTTGCTCCAGGTTTCTTGAAAACGTTCCGGATATCACAGATTTCATCCTGCTCATCCATGCTCACATTTAGAACGGGCCCGCCGCTCCGAAGGACAAGCGTCGCCTCCGGCTGTTTTTGTTTATGAAATTCCATCAGTTTTTCCAGCGGGAGATTTGCAATGATGTCGCCGTTGTAACACAGGATGGTTTGGTCTTCCCCGAGGAGGTTTTCAACGTTTTTCAAACCTCCTGCCGTTTCCAGGAGGATGGATTCATGGCGGAAAATAATCTGGGCGCCTCGCCATTTCCCGTCAGGAAATTTTTCCTCGTACTTTTTCGGGCAGTGGTGAGTGTTTACTATGAAGCGATCGATTCCGGCATTGAGAAGATGATCCATTGCGTAGGTAATGACAGGACGCCTGCCGATTTCCAGGAGAGGTTTGGGACAATGCTCGGTCAGTGGTCGAAGCCGCGCGCCCAGCCCCGCACCCAGGATAAAAGCTGTTTTGAACCGACGTCCATTTTGCATGTCTCATACTAACGCGCAAGAAAAGGGGACGCTACCCTATTTTCGCCGCACAAATTACGCACGTGGATTTTGTAGGGGCGAAAATAGAGTGGCGTCCCCTTTTCTTTATTTTGGAATGGCGAAATAGCCCTGGCGGGCCCGGACGTGCAGGTCCGGTCTACCAGGGATGGAAACTGATATGTGCCGGAACTTGCCGTCCCAGTGTGAATTGGAGGAGTCGTAGCCCAGGAGATACTGGGCTCGGAGTTCGGTTGCAATCCGTCCAAAAATTTTATCAAGGTCGCTCCCAGCATCCGATACGAACGCTGTCCCTCCGGTTTCTGCCGCCAAGGAAGCCATGACTTCCTGGCCTTTCAAGCTGAATTCATTCAGCCTAATGGACGGCCCGCTGGGATTGATGGAATAGAATATTGCATCAGATTTCAGAACTTCATTCAAAGCCTCCATAGCTATGCTGTCGCTCCGGTTGTCTTCTCCGTCGGATAGGACAATCAGAGACTGACGAGTTTCCGGGGCTGCACAATGACGCAGAGTTTGGGCTGCCGTGATCACGGAGTCATAGAAAGCGGTGGAAGATTCCGAAGGCTGAAGCGCCAGCAACGCTTTCAGCGCGTCGGGAAGGGAAGTGCTATTTTTAAGCCTGACTTGCGCCATTTCATTGAAAGCGATTATGTTCACCGCATCTCCCGGCTTCCACACTTTTTCCAGGAAACTGATAGCTGCGTGCTGCTCAAATTCGAATCGTGAATTAAGGCTTCCGGAAAGATCGAACAGGAGTGCCATCTGCAACGGGGATTCGCCTGCCTGGGCCATCCTCTCGATTGTCTCGGATTGCCCATCCTCCTGAACGCGGAAATCCTCTATTTTGAGATCTCCGACTGCATGGCCTGCGGCGTCAGCGACTGAGACGGGCACTGTCACCATATTCGTGCTGACACGAATAACGGACTGGCTATTTAAAGGGGATTGGGCATCGTCGGCTCCGACGGTTAAAATCCGGAGCGAGATACCCAATCCCACTAGCAGCCAATAAATCCTTGTGGACCAGATTCTCTTCAATAGCCGCGTTAGTGTGAGCCCATTCGGGTTTCTCACTTTAATGTTGCTGAGCGAAAGCCGGTGCACCTGAATCTCTCAAGGAACTCTGATCCGGCGACGCAGTAATTCCTTTGCTGATCAGAATTCTTACCTCAACGCGTCGGTTTTCTTGCCTTCCAGTGTGCGAATGGTTGTCGGCCACAGGCTGGCTTTCACCAAATCCCATTGGCGTGACAAAGCGGCGCAATGGTATCGAGTAGCTTTCGGCCAGGTATTGAATTACCGCATCCGCGCGTTTTTGGCTCAACCGGCGGTTATAAGCCTGGTCTCCATCCGAAGATGCGAAACCTGCGACTTCAATCACATATCCCTTTTCGCCTTTGGCCGCTGCAGCCACCTTTTCCAGTTCCTCTATGTCCCCCTTCGATAATGTGGCGCTGCCCACTTTGAAGTGAACGGTGGCCGTCTGCCTTATATCGTAATCATCAAGAGAAGCAATGCGTTCGTTTGCGGCATGAACTCCAGCTCTGGCATTATCCGCCAGCGATTTGGCATTGTTCGCTGCAGACATAGCGTTGTCTGCAGACTCCTGCGCCGCTTTCGCGCCGCCTCTGGCTGCATTGGAAATGCCAGAGAGTTCTTGAACCTGGCCTGAAAGCCGCTGAGAGTTTTGTTCGGTCTCGCTCAATCGCGCCTGCGTGGTGGCCAGCCGGTTTTCAACCGGAACGACGCGGCTGTCCATCGTCTGCGCCATCTTGAAATCATCGTTGGTGCACTTGATTTCTCTTGCGGAAAGCGAACCGTTATTGTTGCCGATTCCTTTGATTTCAACCTGCAATCCGGGGACGAGTTCAGTTCTGGAATATTTTTTGGATCCTCTGAAGGGATTGCTTTTCTTCTCTTTTACTTCTGCGTTTTCGGTGGTTACGTTGTAGATAGCTCCTGCTGTGCTGCGCACGGTCAGAGAATCCGCCTGGTGCTCTAAAATCACGCCATCAACGGTCATCGCATGGCCGGCCGGGACCTGCGCAATATTTGATTTCGGCTGATCCTGTGAGTAAACCATACAGGCGACAGCAAGGAAAAGTGTGGTAAGCAGAACAGGCATTAATCGAAAACTTCGAATCCCTTTCATAAATCCTCCTGGTTTGTTCATAATTCAACCCTGTCTTTCTCCGCGAGGGGGAGCGTACTTGGTGACCGTTGTTGACTTGTGCAATACCTGTGCCAAGGCAGGAATATGAGGCTTAAAAGCATAGATAATCGGGACTTAAGTGCTTATGGCAGGGCTTTCATGTGCCCGATTGACAGGGAAAAATTCCCCGACCAAAATCCCTTTTGATTTAAGATAAATAAGAATGGTGAGATCTGCAATCCACCACGGCGCGCCGTATGTAATTGCATTTCCTTGCTTTCTGCATGGATTCAAGGGTTATAGTTAGAAGTGTGCTTATAAGGATTGATTACGATGCGCAGGATTGGTGTAATTTCGGACACGCACGGGCTTGTCCGGCCGGAAGTACTGAAGACACTGGAGGGAGTCGAACACATAATCCATGCCGGGGATATCGGGTCGCCCTCCGTTATCGAGGAACTATGCAGAATCGCGCCCATGACTGCAATCCGGGGCAATGTGGATGCAGGAGATTGGGCGAAGGAATTTCCTGATACGGCGATTGCGGAAATTGGCGAGGCGATGATTTATGTAATTCACAACATCAGGAATTTGGACCTCGACCCCAGTACCGCGGGCTTTTCGGCGGTCATTTTCGGCCACTCCCATATTCCAGTCCATGAAATGCGCGGCGGCGTTCTATTCTTTAATCCAGGCAGTGCAGGGCCGCGCCGGTTTCATCTCCCGATCTCTGTGGGGTATCTGAACATTATCGAAAAGAAGGTTTCCGGCGAAATAATAACTCTATAGCCCTCCAGAAGCGATTCCCCTTCAATGGATGCGATCGGGCTTCATCAGGTTATCAAGATACTGTTGAATGTCCGATTGCATCATTTTATGAGAAACATCAATCAAGGTGATGGCTCCCGGGTAGCGCTTCTTCACATAACAGCCCTCCCAAAGCGTTTGATGCCAGAGTTTGGAATATAGTTCCCGGGCGTTCATTTCCTCAAATCCAATCAGAAATATCCGCATCTCCTCCAGCGCTCGAAAAATCTCCATAACCTTGCGCACACTTCTGAATTCATTGAGTTGGTCGGGGGGCGGGAGCTTCATGCCGTGCTGCTGCAATCCCTCGAAAAGGCTGATTCCCAAACCGACCGATTCAAACGCAATAATATCTTCCAAGCCGGATTCCAGAACATCGGCCGGAATATCTGGAGATGCTTTAAAAACTGCCGTCCCTTCAGAAACGTCGTTCAATTCATTTCGCAATTTTTCAATTCGGCTGGCCTGCTCCCGATTGTTTTTGTCCGAGATCCCTGATCCATTCATGATGCTCTCCTCAGCTTTGCATGAAATATTTGTTCGGCTCTTTTAGCTAATGAACAAACCTCGAATTGAGCATATATATTTCAGGGTTATCTCTGGATTTTTTGCAGTTTCTCGGAAGGCAAGTGCTCTGCAGAGGAGAGGGAATCCCAATAGTGATGCTAGAACGGAATACATCAGTGTTCGTTCGCCGGCTCGTAGGCTGCGATTGCCTCGCCCCTGTCGTTAAGGAAATTAATCAGGCTCTCGTTTGTGAAAGAGAACTGATCGCGAGGATTGTTGGAAGCATTCGCGCCGGTCCCGGCGGCAGGTACCTGGGCAACAAGACAGACGCTTAGCGCCAGCGCCATATAAAATCCCGCAATGCACCGGACTAATTCACGCTCTCCTTTTCGCTGCATGGCTGTTCTCTCTCTCTCTCATAACCAAACCAATGCTCAAGCTCATCGCTGCGCTATTCGGGAAATTATGCTAACGGGGCCAATCAGGCCGGATTCCGGTAGAGTCGGTGCCCCGCCAAAACTCATGCCGCCTGACGAAGGCGCCAGTACCCTCTTTGCAGAATCTGTCGAGCGATCTCCTGTCTGGCGATTAGTCCACTGATTGGTGATTTTAATTTCCAATTGATTCGTTCCAGCCTTCAGCACTCTCGTTATGTCCACCTGGTATGGCGGTTTCCACAATATGGCCACGGGCTGATCATTGACCGATACCTGGGCAACGTCCTTGACAATTCCAAGGTCGAGCAGAAGCCTGGATCCCGGCCGCAGCCAATTGGGCGGGACCTGCACAGTTTTTATATAATTCGCGGTGCCGGAAAAATATTTCACGCCATCGTCCGGATTGGCGGTCCAGGATTCAAGCTTTGCCATCTGGATTTTTGCGGGCGCTCCAAGGTTGGGCTGGAAAACAATATTCCAAGGTCCTTTCAAAGTTGCCAATTTCGCAATCGTCATCGGAGGCTGCTTGCGAGAGGGCGATTTTGCCTGGTGCCGAAAAACAACAAATACCGACTCCCGTTCGTCAAGATGCAGCGGCACGATGGTTCGGCCGCCTGCTAGGGTATAGGCTGCCGGCTCAATCAATCCGGTATCGGGATGCCAAAGCTCCGCCTCTTTTCCATCCACCCGGAACCTTGCCTGGATTTCCTGCGGGCGATCTGTGCGATTGGCAATAAAATAAATTTCTGAGTCACCGGAACGGCGGTGAATCCATGCGACGGAGGAATCAAGCGGCCCGGCAAATTCAGCATCCTTTGGAATAACCGCCGACGAGAGCACGTCACTCAGCGGCATTCCCCATACAACCAATCCTTTGCCGTAGGAATGCTTGTTGCGCTGTGCACCGTCAAGGTCGCCCCAGATCTCGTTTGCCAGAGCCTGCACTTCAAGATCGGCCTTGTCGGAACCGTTTTGGAGACTGGGGGACAGGACTGGTTTAGGCCCGACAATAATAGCTCCACCGGCGACAAGGTCCCGTATTTTGCGAAGCAGTTCGGGACGGATGCGATTGACCTGTGGGAGCACAAGCATTCGATAGCTCATGCCGTCGGGAAGAACGAGACGCCCGTCGGTGCTTACATTCATTCGGTTCAGCAGCACATCTGCATTGATCGTGTCGTAGTCGTATCCTTCCGGCAGCGACGGCTGAAGCCCCGCGCCCCAGAAAGGCTGGCTCGAAGGCACCCCCTCGTTCAGCAGGTAGGCGACGTCGGCTACGAAGAGACCCTGCTGAAGCATGTATGAAGTGCGCGCAAAATAATCCATGACAGGCTTAGCCTGTTCGGCCCAGGTAATGTTGCGATTGAAATGGGTTCCGACCATCGTGTTGCCGGGCTTGGTGTCCAGTGGTTGATGTGTGGACGAATGAACGACGATACGATTGACCCCCTGGGCGAACCAGTAATCGCCAAGGTTTTTATAGGTCGCAGGAGCATCATAACCGCCGCCTGTGAAGGACTCGGCCGCTACGAATTTTTTCCCATACACATGCGCCGTGGAAGCAGCCATGCGCACATCCACATAATATTCCGGCGGCGGATGCATCCGGCCAAGCCAGAATTCGCCCATCGGGATTTCCACTTTGCTTTTGGTGAGCAGTGTGTCTTCAAGAATTTCCATGGAAACGCCGGGCGCCTCTGCATAGATGCCCATCCCCTTCTGCCTGAGCAGATCTGCCATCGTGCCGTAGTGTGCTTCCGCAATGAGGTCCGCAATGGTCCTACGAAAATCCCACAGGAAACGGTCGCTCAGGTCTGCACTGCTGACCACGCGCCCTGCAAGCGCCGGCAAATAAGGCCTGGGGTCGTACCAGCGCCGCTTCTGGAACTGGGCGATCATGTCGTCGGTCCAGTTCTGCATGCCCGCTTCCCAGCTATCCATCATTACGTAGCGCAAACTCTTGCCCAGCAGCGGTCCCAGTGCGCGCTCGATCGGGTCCATGTAGCCGTGGAAGTAGGATTCAACGTGTCGGGCGTTTAGCTTGTCCACCTCCAGGCCCAAACCAGGCGCAGTGCCGGCGCTGTTCC
>JAHFUH010000179.1 GCA_023265215.1 Acidobacteriota bacterium | reverse complement strand
TCACTCGCTCAGATGGAACTTCGCTGTACATAAGCACCGTGATTTTCATATTTTGCATTGCTTCCCGCAAAGGCACGGGCGCCGTTACGGCAGGAGAAGGCCCCGGCGGAACGATTGCCCGCTGAGCCGCCGGCTCGTTCTGCTTAGGAGCGGTTTGCACCGGCTTGGGCTCGCCAGTGTGGTTTCTATTCTCAATCGGATTTCCCTGGGGATTGGGGTGTGGATTCGTGGCAGCAGCCGGCTCCCGTTTCGGTTCTGACGGAACGATTGCCGGTGCCGAAATCATCGCCGGAGCAGCCTCCGACTGTTTAGCGGCGATTCCTTGTGTTTGCACCGGTAGTTGCCCACCCGGCTTCGGATAGAACAGAACAAAACAGATCATTGCCGCGGCCAACAAAATGAAAGCCCCGGCGATGGGCCACCAGCGATATCGATAAGCCGCACGGTCGGCGCGCCCTCCTGCAACCGCCTGCAACTGCGGGCTTCCTCGCTCCTGCTCGGCTTTTTTCAAGGCATCCAGAATGTAAGACATGCTAATCCCTCTGTCTACCTGGTTGGGCGCGATATCGACGGAGCTTTCGGTTCGAGTGCCAGAGCAAGCCGCACAAGCGTCTCATTCCCAACGGTCCCGTCCTGAAGAAGCGCCCGGCTCTGTTGAAAAGCAATCACTCGTTTCTGCAGATCTTCGCTGAATAGATCCGATGAACCTTCACCGGAAGCCTTGCCGTCAGCAGCGTTCAACGCCTGCTGAATCCATGCCACTTCTTTACCGCGAGCCCCAACTGAAATGGGGCGAGGAGGGAAAGGAGGTTTCCATAAAACAATGAAGGATCCGCTCCATAGTGCATCGACTTCCGAGAGCGGAAATTCATAGTCCCGATTTCCTATGACAAGATTTGCAGATGTTCCGCTCAGCCCGACAAGCGCCACGTGTTTCCTGTTGCCATTGGGCAATGCCATCTCAAGGATTGCCGGAAGGTCGAACCGGCGCAACTTGGACCAGTTGCCTGATTGAAAAAGGCACTCGAAACCCTGTTCCTGTCCGGCTTTGCAACCGAGATCCGATGGACCCAACGAAATGTGGACTCCCCAGCCGGCATAAATCGCATTAAAGCCCGCGGCGGTTGTTGCATTTGCCGAGGGGTCTACCAAAATGTCGAGAAGATGAGGAGCCGGATCATTCTTTACAGAAGCCGGCCTGTCTGATTTAAAGGCTTCGCCAATTGAGGTCTTGTTTGGGACAACTAAAATGCTGTTCCGCGTTGAAGCCTCAGGCGCCTTTTTGGGCGCCGTGCTTAATTTATTTGCGGCGGCAGAAACGGCATTCCGCGGCGCGGTGGACAGTCTGGAGGTTTTCAAATAAAGAGCCGTTCCTATTACTATTGCGGCAATCATTATAATAATTGAGGCTGCCATAGCGCGGCTCAGCCGGCGCGGTCTGCTGCCTTGGGTTTCACGAGAGGCCCGGCGTACTATTGCTGCGGTGACATCGCGTTTATCGTTGGCATAAGCCCCAAGCAGCGCGCGATCACAGACGATATTGATAACCCGGGGAACTCCTCCCGAAAGCCGGCACACCTGCCGGATTGCACTGGGCGTGAAAACAGCATCACTCCTGCCGGCAATCAGCAAACGGTGCCGGATATAAGCGCTGGTTTCGCTCCGGGACATCGGAAGCAGGTGATATCGGGCTGTTATGCGCTGCGCAAGTTGTCGAAGCTCTTGTCTTTTCAGCACGGAGAGGAGTTCCGGCTGACCGATCAAAATAATCTGGAGAAGTTTTTCCCGGGAGGTTTCCAGATTCGTCAGCAGCCGTACCTGCTCCAGCACATCCCCGCTGAGATTTTGTGCCTCGTCTATGAGGAGCGCAGTCCGTTTTCGTTGGGCATGGTTTTCCAGCAGGCGCTGATTCAAAGCATCAATCAGCACCTTGACGCTTTCTGTCTCATGGGGGTAAGGAACGCGGAGCTCGTCACAAACAGCCGCGAGCAGTTCAATAGCCGTCAACCGGGGATTCAGAATTAAAGCGATATCGGTGTCCGGCGGAAGCTGTTTGACCAGACAGCGACAGAGGGTTGTTTTCCCGGAGCCGATTTCGCCGGTGAGCAGAACAAAACCACCAGGCTGTTGAATGCCATAGAGGAGGTGGGCCAGCCCCTCCCGGTGCCGCTCGCTCATAAAAAAGTAGCGTGGATCAGGGGTCAGCGAGAATGGAGGTTCGCTCAATCTAAAGTGTTTGATGTACATTGTTTCGGTTGCCATTTTGCGCGTACGACAGCTCTGCGATCCTGATGAATATACCAGAGATGGATAAGCCGCAGTAGCATTATTCGGACAAAGAGCATCAGGCATAGATGGCCCCAATTTTAGGTCATCATGCCTGACGCCTCTTTGCACAAACCGAGCGATTTTTCGAAATATTGGAATCCCCGACGACGTAGAACCTATTTGCTGGCTTATTCCATCGGTAATAGAGTATAAAAGAGCCAAGCGCTACAATCCGGAAGTAAAGCAGGCGCAGCAGAAGGGTCCCGACCCATGAACGAACAAACCTATCAAGCGAAGGAGTAACCCGATGCCTGGAGGCAAAAAAGCTGAAAGCGAAGAAATTAACAACAAAAAGTATTCGAGACGCGATTTTCTTGTAACTGGAGGAACCGTCGTCGCCGTCGATGCACTGGTTTCCGGTGTTCCGGCGATAGCGGCCCCAACACCTGCCGCAAAGGAGACAATTCCTGTTTCGAAGGGCTATCTTGTCTACGACAGCAAAAAATGCGCAGGCTGCACAACATGCATGCTCGCCTGTTCGCTCACCCACTATGGCGTCCACAGTCTGTCCCTGTCGCGCATCCAGATTATGCAGGACTCGTTCGGAAAGTTCCCGGATGATATTAAAATGGCACCATGCCGGCAGTGCGTCACGCCACCTTGCGTCATTAATTGCCCGGTGGGCGCTGCCTATGTCGACACCAAGAACGGTAACGTTCGAAGGATCGACAGCAATAAATGCATCGGCTGCAAAACCTGCATCAAAATGTGCCCACAGCAACCGCACCGGACCGTTTGGAATCCTGAGCTGAAGCCCATGGGAAAATCCTCCAAATGCGACCTGTGCATTGATACGGCTGCCTACTGGAACGAAAAGGGCGGTCCCGGCGGCAAACAGGCCTGCGTCGAATCCTGTCCCTTTAAAGCACTCAAGTTCGTTGCGGAAACACCGGATCAAACAGAGACCAATGGTTACGATGTTAAATTGCGGAACGAACATTGGTTCAAACTTGGTTTCGTCGACGAGGATCAACCACCCGGCACCGGCGGTGGTGGTGGCGGTGGCGGCTTTGGTGGTGGCGGCGGCGCTCCAAAATCCAAGATACCAGCAGCGAAACCAAAGGAATAGGGAGGAGATACTATGCCAGGCGGATATACAGGTAAGATTCTAAGAGTCAATCTGACAACAAAAGAGATCAGCAAAATCGACACGGCAAAGTACGAAGAATTTGGCGGCGGCCACGGAATAGGCTCCGCTGTTTTCTTTGACCTGGTCGGCGGTCAACTCCCGTTTACAGCTTTCGATCCCAGAAATATGGTCATTATGATGGCTTCGCCATTTGCCGGCACGTTTATGCCGGGCTCCGGGCGAACCGAGGTGCAGGGTCTGGGACCGGGGCTTTATCCCATTGAATGGTTCGCGCATAGCAACTTTGGCGGGCGTTTTACCGCCCAGTTGAAGTTCGCGGGCTGGGATGGAGTCGTGGTTGAAGGAGCGTCCGATCAACCTGTATGGATTAATATCATTAATGACCAGGTCAAGATCGAAAACGCGGCCAACGGCATTTGGGGTATGGACACGTGGGATACGCAGCAGGAAATCTCAAGGCGCGTTAATCCCAAGATCCACCATGGAGAATGGGCGGAACTCGCCAGCAACTGTTATTCAACACAGGTTCCTGCAGTTGTTTGTTGCGGACCGGCGGGAGAAAGAAAAAGCCGTGTCGCATGCCTGCTTCATGGCCCGGGATCCCAAGCTGCTTTGTGCGGTTTTGGAGGCGTGTTCGGATCCAAAAACCTGAAAGCAATCAGCGCAATCGGCAGCGGCAGCGTGCCCATTGCCGATCCAAAAGCGTACATGGATGCCAGGCTCTGGTTCCGCCAGTTCCAGTGGGACGTGGATGATCCTCGCGACCCCCAAATATTCGAACAGGGATACAGCCTGATCAAGGGTGCGCCCAAGGGGGGCAATGTTTCCAATTCGGACCGGGTGCCGTCGCGCGCAGCGGCGTGTGCTTCCTGTCCGCGAGGCTGCAAAGAGCGACTTGCGACTGCAGACAGCAATGAAGCGGTATGCGCAGGAACCATGTTTGCCAGGATTGGCGGAGGCGGTTTCGGCGGAGGCGGCGGCGCCAAGACAGCCCCGGGTGCAAGCGCAGGCGCAGGAATGCCTCAGGCGCTCAGTGCCAAACTGACGCGGCAGGCCAATGATTTGATGCATCGATACGGTCTGGGTCACTGGCAGTTGATGGCAACTCAAAGCTACATCCAATTCCTCACCAGGCAAGGCGTCATCGGCAAAGGGAAGGATATCGATCCCGATCTGCCGCCTTCAGGCACCTACGCATATTTCGAGGCTTTAATCAGGAAAATCTCGTTGCGGGAGGGACCGTTCGGCGAATGGGCGGCTGAAGCTGCAGCCAGAATGGCGGAAAAGCTGGGACGGTACAAAGATGATGTGAATAGCGGGAACTTGAAGTTGACCTACTGGGGAACCCAGGAACACTACACCACTCAGGTCCAGGTGGAATGGGGTTATGGCTCGCTTCTCGGAGAACGCGACCTCATGATTCACGCGATGGCCAACTATCCTCTCCACTGGATGGCGCAAGAAAGAAATCAATACTTAACCGCAGAGGAATCTTCCAAGCTCTACTCGGAAGCGATGGTCCCCTATAACGACCGCTACATTGTGGACTACGGATTAAGCCCGGAAACAGGGATTTATTCCGATTCCAAAGTCAAACTGGTTGCGTGGACGAAGCATTACGAGAAATTCTGGATCGGCCAGGGTTTCTGCGGCTGGAGATGGCCGCAGTGCATCACCAACAATACGGCCGATAGGAGAGGTGCCACGCCCAGTGCCGAGCCGAGATTCTGGAATGCTGTTACCGGAAAGAAGCTCACATTTGCAGACTGCATGGAAATAGGTCACAAGATCTATACTCTCGACCGATCCATCTGGGTACTGCAAGGAAGGACCAGGGATTTGGAAACTTTCCCCGATTACATCTACGACAAACCTTCGGGCGGCAATATTCTGCCCATGGTCATCGATGGCAAGTGGGTTTACAACGAAGGCTCCGGACGAAAGCTAGACAGGGCCAAGTTCGAAGACTTCAAGACCAGGTTCTACAAATTCGAGGGGTACGGCGAAAACGGTTATCCGACCAGAGCGACTCTCGAAAAAATGAACATGAAGAAACTGGCCGACACATTGCAGAGCAAAGACAAACTAGGATAACAGTCTCTGCTGTATCCTAACTACCCCCTGGGGGCAGTCGTGGAATTCCCCAATTCCCGACTGCCCCTTTTTTTTGCTATCATCGCCGCCAGCCATCCCGTATCGAGAGCCATGGCCGTCCTGGGAGCGCCGGCGTCCCCGCCGGCAGGCAGGTTGCGCACATCGGGAATTTCCGAGTTATTCAAAGAGCTGCAGCGACTTGTAGGGTTTTTGGCAAACATATCCGGTAGTCGTGAATATGTGCCGGCGAGGACGCCGGCGCTCCCAGGCGCTATTCTTTTTGCCTTTTGAGTCCCACTTCCGTTTGCACCCTTTTGATGCGTCTATTCGCAATTAATCATGACCGCTAGTATAATAAGAACAAGGTATTAAAAATGAACAAGCCAATTTTCATAGCTGCGTATCATCAATCGAAATTCGGGAAGCTGATGGGCTTGACGATTCCGGAAATTATCAGGAACGCCGTTATAGAAACTTGCAGCGTAATAAAGACGGAGCCGGCTCGGATCGATGTGGGATCCATAGGCGCAGCCTGCAACTTCTCTCTTAATGAACAGGGATTGCTGGCCGGACTGATGGCCATGGTTCCCGGAATGCAGGGCAAACCGATCGAGACAGTTGAAAACGCTTGTGCATCAGGCGGCCAGGCAATCATTTCGGTCATCCAGAAACTTCAGCTGGGATTCGGAGAGATCGGAATCGCCGTGGGCTATGAAAAGATGCGCGACAACGAAGGCAAAATGGACGGGAAGCTTATCGGAAAGGTGCTCGGATACTTCTCCCACCCGGATGAGAGGCCTGGAAAAGTATTCGTTTTCCCTCACCTTTTTGCCGAAGTAATGGCGGAATATATCAAGCAGCATCGAACCAGCGAACGGGAACTGGCTCAAATTGCAGTGGCCGAATATGCCAATGCCAGAAGCAACCCCTATGCCCAGATGCAAAACGTGGAACTCTCACTCGACCAGGCAATGAGCATCGGAGGAGTCAATCGATACATCGTGGAGGGATTGCCACTCAAAACTTACGACTGCTCCCAGATAACCGACGGTTATGCAGCCATCATTCTGGCGACGGGCGATGGACTTATGAAACTTGGGATCCCGAAACACGCTTGCGTGGAAATCGCCGGATATGGCCAGGCCACCGATCCCCTGCAAAAATCCGGACGTGACGTGCTCAGACCCGCAGGCGCTTTTGCCGCAATGAACCGGGCTTATGAAATGGCGAAAGTCAGCCCGAAGGATGTAAATATCGCGGAAGTTCATGACTGTTTCACGGTGATGGGCGCAATCGGCACTGAAGTCATAGGCAAAGCCGAATACGGCCGGGGCGCTCAGTACTGGGTCGAAGGGAAAGCCCGTCCGGACGGACCGTGCGCCATCAATACTTCCGGCGGCCTTATTGCAAAGGGCCACCCCATCGGGGCAACCGGAGTGGCAATGGTGGGATGGTGCGCATGGCAATTGCTGGGAAAAGTACCCCCTGCTCTCCAGGCGCCCAATCCGAAAATAGCCGCTACGTTTAATATTGGGGGCCCGATCTGCGCTTCAGTCTGCACCGTGCTGAAATGCGCTTCATGAAAATGGCAGCCTTTATTGAATTTTCGTAGACGTCCACGAATTATCAATGGATCAAACGCAAGCCCGGAGGCAATGATTCGCCAAAGACCTGCTTTTCATCCGCTTCATTCAACTCCGTTATCTGCTCCACCATAAGGATCCAAGTCGGGCTTGCCCCTATTGCGCGGAAGCGTTCAGCGACCCGCTTGCGCAAATCCTCGTCCAGATCCCGTTCTCTGTCCCCACTCATTCGAGCCAGGAGCGCAGCGGCAAAGGCCGCCGGCGGCGTAGCGCGCCAATCCGCTTTCAGCGCCCGCTCCAGCCATTGAGCTGCCGTTATTCGCGGAATTACATTGTTTGCGGTTCCATAAAAAGGAACGCGCGCGCCCAGCCGGCCTATGGTCCACCAGGTTTGAATTGATTCCGCAGGCAATTTCAAACGTTCCAGTAAAAGCTCGCCGATTTCGATCTTATGCTCGAAGTGGATGCGCTCCAGCGCTCCTGCAAGACGAACAACGTGATCGTAACCCCTATTGATATTTTTGCGCCGGGCCGGCTGTTTTGCCGCCGGCTGCAAATCAGCGCTGATTTCCTCCCATATTTTTTCCTGCGCCCTGCGATCCAATCCTCCCGCCACACGCCGCCACAGAGTCCACCATTCCGACCAAACCTGTGCTTCGCGCCCATACTGCAGGCCTTGGTCATAGATAGACCAGATCTGCCGGACACGCCAGTCATCCAACGGAAAACCGTATCCCGGGCGCAGGCAGAACCCTGCCAGGTTCAGCCATATTCTTTCGTGATCGGGCGACCTTCGGCGGTGCCGCATTCCCTCCCATGCCGAGTTGAACAATTCCCTCAGAAGAGGTGTATCCCACTGGTCACGCTCTCCCAGCAAAGACTCCAGATCGCGCCGGAGATTCCGTACCTGGCGAGGATTGATTTCCTGGCGTCGAGCTCCAAAGATTCGATCTATCAACTCCGCAGCCTCACCGAAGCGAGGATGGAGTTTTCCTGTTATCCCCTGCGAGGCTGCGCCGGATCCTCGAAGCTGGAACTCCAAGCTCCACCTCATGTCCGGATTATCCCTGGAGAGGCAGCTCATTTTGAGCGCGCCCAGCTCGGTGAGCACCGCGGCCAGATTTACCGGCTTTTCTGCAATTCCCTCTTCTTTCGGCAGAACGGCGGCAATTGGAGGAAGCGGCACAAAGGAGTCACCATTTATTTCGGCTAAATCACCCGTTTGAAAGGCTGTGTCCCCGCTGGACGCGACCAGATGAAACCGTACAGGTTGCCCGAGCCGAAGCGAAAAGATGCGCTCCTGCAGCCGCACCTCCCGCCCTTCTTCGGTCCCTCGCGGCAAAAGACAAATCCCGCTTTTGGGATTCTCCGAATCCGGATCGAGCACAAGAAAATAACTGCGCGCAGAGCCTGCGCCTATTCTGATTCCGCGTCCGCGGCGGCTCAAGCCGTATTCGGCAGCGCCTCGAGCTACCGCGAGATCGGGGCTGTCGTTTTCCAACCGGCGCACCGGCTTCCCCGCCCAGTCCTGAAGCACTTCCATCAGCCGCCGGGACAGGATCTCGCTTTTGAAAACGCCGCCATTCAACAGTACTGCATCCGGAACCGGAAAGCCGGAATCGTCCCCCAAAGCTTCGCGCGCAGCATTGGCATAGCGCGCCAGGAAGGCTGCGATGTGCCGTGTCACCGCGGGATCGGCAACATAAGGCAATCCGAATTCCACGATTCCGCCACGAACTCTTTGAGGTTTTTCATCAGGAGCGGTGTGCGGGAAAAAACCTTCCACCAAAATTTCTGTAACTTCAGACCGGGTCAGTTCTGTGGATCTCGCGCCTGCAATCAGCCTGGATCCCGCGCCCACAACTGTAACAGTAGTGCGCTCCGGTGCATTGGGAGCCAGAAGGCGCTCTTTGGCCAGCCTGCACTGTTGAACCAGCTGGGAAAAGCTGGCTGCGCCCAGCCTCGCGCCGGAAGTTACAATCCTGCTTTCAGCGATATGAGCCAG
>JAHFUH010000178.1 GCA_023265215.1 Acidobacteriota bacterium | reverse complement strand
ACAAATGATATTTTCCGATTAAGGACTGGATCCAATGCCGCGGCCACTCGCTTCAATTCCGCGTTCGCTTCCGGCACCGCCGCCGACAAATTCCATGTCAGCAGAGCGACCGCAAGCTAAACCGGCAGATGCTTCTTCATCATGGTTTTCCGTCAGTTTCAAGAGCTTGACAGCGAAATAACAAATTTGCAATCCCGAACCAGATATCAGAAGGAGTCGGGTCGGCGGGCGAGCTTCAGTTTGGAGTTTGGTATTATCGAAAACTACAGATTGAAAACTCCAAACTATTTCACTGGGGGAATGCGCGGCAGGCAGCGTCGTATTCCTTCCACCAGCCCTGCAGCAGATCCATGTTCGTCGGCCGCGGCTCGTCGCCGCCGCCGGCCAATTTAAGGTAGTCCTTCAGCACCGGCTGGAAATGGGGATGTGCGCACTTGCTGATGATATCTTCGGCGCGGCGCCTGGCCGACCGTATCTCGGTATTCAATGCAAAACCATGCTCCGTGACAACGCAGTTGATATCGTGCTCAGTGTGATCGATGTGGCGAACATAAGGCATGACGCAACTCACGGTCCTGCCGTCTTTGAGACGCCGCACCGAAGGCGTGTGCACGATACTGAGATACGCATGACGGAAGAAATCCCCGCTGCCGCCTAATCCATTGACCACCCGCGACCCGTCGATATGGGTGGAATTGACGTGTCCATAAATATCCACTTCGATAGGGGTGTTCATCGCAATGACAAACAGCCGGGTTATTAATTCTGCGTTGTTGGAAATCCACATTGGACGGAGAACCACCTTATCCCGACAGCGTGAAAACAGGCGCAGAAATTCCTGCTTGCTGTCTTCAGAAAATGAAAATGCCGTGGCTGATGCGCTTTCGAATTTGTCGTCATTCTCGACGTAACGCATCATGCCGTCCTGGAACACCTCCGTCCAAAAACGAATTCTCTGGAAGGGAGAATCGTATAGCTCGCCGACTATGGCATTCGCCACGTTCCCCACCCCCGACTGTATAGGAGGCAGGCGTTTTTTCCAGTTGAAGGTTTTGTGGCAATAAAGAAGAAACTCGATCACATTCTGCGCTATCCTGCGATCCGTTTCAGATGTCGGCTTAAATGCCACGGGATAGTCCGGCTTATCCGATTCTATAATCGCGACAACCTTGCTCTTATCGATTTCAACATAAGGAGTGCCAACGCGGTCCCCAACATTCAAAAGCGGAATCGGCCAACTGATGCGCGGGTGGACGCTGGGAAGTGCTATGTCGTGAAACCCTGTGTAATCAGGAATGGACGGATTGACCTCAAGTATTATTTTTTTTGCAACGGCGAGCGCTTCAACCGAAATCCCGACCGACGATGACAGGACCACACTGCCATCCGAACGGATACGGGAAACCTCCACAACCGCCAGGTCAATGTCTCCATAGAAGCCGTACAGAAGATTGCGCGCAAAAGAAGAAAGATGGACATCCGTAAAATCCATTTCGCCGGCATTGATTAATTTGCGGGATACTGTGGAAGACATGTAGGGACCGCGCTTGCCAACAAATGAGGCTATTGGATTCTCCACGTCATCCGACAAGGAAGCTCCGCTGAACAGGCCTATTTTTGTCTTTGGCGCATATTGAGCCAGATACCGGGAAAGCGCCGGCAGGAAAATTTTGGGTTCTCCTGTTTTGGTGAACCCACTGACCGCTATTTTGCTCCGATCCTGTACATATTTGACAGCTTCTTCTACCGGAACCAGCTTGTCGAGCAACTCTTTGCATTCAACCCGCTCAGTCAATAATGCCATATCTATCCACTCCCTGCATGCCTGCCAAAAGTCTGATTATCTATGAAAAATGCCATCTGTAAACGATCAGTATCTCACATTTGCGGCTTCCTGAATTCGAGTTTTTTTAATTTTTACATCCTCATGGAATTAATAATGTATCCGCAATGGAAAAGGCCCACATACTGGATCAATGGAGCCTTTTGTCCCAATAATTTTACGGGTCAAAACTGCTTCCCGAAAGGAAAACTGCCGCCTTTGCGGTGGAAAGTTTTCAGTATAGGAGTAAGATATCTCCTTTCAGGAGCAACGCTATGGCACGAATCTACAATTTTAACGCCGGCCCCTCTCCCATGCCTTTGCCGGTTCTTGAAAAAGCTCAATCGGAATTGCTGGAATTGGCAGGGGCGGGCATGTCCGTAATGGAAATGTCTCACCGGTCCAAGGAATTTCAGTCCATCATTGATGAAGCGGAATTGGGAATCCGCCGTCTTTTGGGAGTACCCGAAGACTATGCTGTTCTTTTCCTCCAGGGAGGCGCCAGTCTTCAATTCGCCATGATTCCGATGAATCTGCGACGTCCGGGCAAAAGCGCGGACTACGTCGACACGGGAAGCTGGGCAAACAAGGCGATCAAAGAAGCCCAAATAGGCGGTGGCGCTACAAATGTGATCTGGAGCGGCAAGGGCAATAATTATTCAAGCATTCCCAAACCGGAGGAGTTGAAATTCTCGCCCGAAGCCGAGTATGTCCATATCTGCACCAATGAAACGATAGGCGGGATCCGCTGGACTCAATTTCCCAAAACACCAGCTCCCCTCATAGCCGATATGTCGAGCGAGATACTTTCCCGAACAATTGACGTCCGCCGGTTTGGGCTTATCTATGCGGGCGCGCAGAAAAATCTGGGCCCGTCCGGAATTGCAGTGGTAGTCATCCGCAAGGACCTCGCCGAACGTGCTTCGGACAATGTGCCGATTTTCCTTCGCTACTCCACGCACATAGCAGAAGGCAGCCTTTACAACACGCCGAATACGTGGGGCATCTACATTATAAAGCTTATCTGCAATTGGATGGAATCCCAGGGCGGATTACAGGCGGTTCAGAAGCTCGGCGAAGAAAAGGCCTCCCTGCTTTATGACACAATTGATTCAAGCGATTTCTGGCGCTCGCCGGTCGAGAAAGAAAGCCGGTCCATTATGAACGTGGTATGGCGGCTGCCAGGCGAAGATCTGGAAGAACAGTTCGTGTCGCAGGCAAAAAAAGCCGGATTTGTCGGTCTCAAAGGGCACCGATCGGTCGGAGGCATCCGCGCAAGCATTTACAATGCCGTGCCGCTGGAGTCGGTTGAAGCCCTGGTTTCCTTCATGAAGGACTTCGAAAAAAAGAACGGCTAAATATATTTATTGGTGGATGTGGATGACCTGGGCTGGGGGAAATCCATTGAAGAACGTGGAAGAGGCGTGGCTGTAAGCGCCGATATTTTCGCTATAAACAAGATCTCCCAGTTTGAGATTCGGCAACTCCTCAGCTTGGGAGATAACGTCCAGGGCATCACAGGTAGGCCCGAAGACAGCGGAGATAGTTTTAGAACCCTTCTTGAATGCTTTCACCTTGTATTGGCAATGATCAAATAATATGCCCGAAAAGGTGTGATAGATCCCATCATTGATAAAATAGCAGCGTTTGCCGTCCCGTTCAGATTTTCCGATAATTTCGGCTACGAGAGTTGCGGTGGTGCCGACCATAAAGCGGCCGGGTTCGGACAAGATCTCCATGCTCTTCGGAAACAATCGATCCAGCTCAGCCCTGAGTATCCGGGCCAGTTCGCGGAAAGGCCTGACGTGTGTATCATATCGGACGGGAAATCCACCGCCGATATCGAGCAGTTTTAATGGGTATCCGCGAGCCTCGGATTCCTCCATTATTGATGAAGAAATGGCGAGCGCCTGGACATAATTCTCGAAATTCGTGCATTGGCTGCCGACATGAAAGCCTAATCCCTCTACTGTGAGACCGGCATCGAAAGCCATGGCGATCAAGTCAACCGCCTCGGCGGGCGAAGCGCCGAACTTGCTGGACAGTTCAACCATGGATCCCGTGTTGGGTACTCGAATGCGCAAAGCAAGCCCGGCATGCGGGGCATGCCTCCGGATTTTTTCGATTTCCTCCTGATTGTCGAATGCGACAAGAGGTTTGTAGCGGTCCAACTCCTCAAGCGTCCGCCTGTCTTTGATCGGGTTGGAATAAATAATCTTGTCCCAAATGAAATTCTGGCGGGCGTCTGCAGGCAGATGCCGGATATTGTCGTGAACCAGCTTGAATTCTGCAATAGAAGCAACATCGAAACTGGCACCTATCGCATACAGCGTCCGGATAATGGCAGGATCAGGATTAGCCTTCACTGCGTAATATAACTGGACGCGAGGAAGATTGCGCTTAAACTCGGCATAATTGCCGCGAACCTCATCGTGATCCACGATGAATAGCGGCGTCCCGTGTTTCAGGGCCAGATCCTTTAACAGGCTAACTTTTATCATATTTACGATTTACGATTTACGATTGAACTCACACATTGGCCGGACTCGGGAAGTGTGGGTCCAATCGTCAATCGTCAATTATAAAATTTTATTGTTCTTCCAATATTCGCGTGTTACCAAGTCCATTATGGCTGGAAGCTTGTCATAAAGACGTTTGAGTTTTCTTGGCTTGCGCCGGGCAAGCGCGTAATGCGTCAGGATTGGGAATGCAACTGTTGAATCCACATAGCAGACAACGGCATCGGGCAACTGTGTCGGATCAACTTTACCCCATGTTACCGCTTCGTGAGGAGTGGCGCCGGAAAGTCCGCCGGTGTCGGGCCGGGCATCCGTAAATTGAATGAAGTAATCGTGTCCTTCCTCCTTGACCCGCAAAACCTCCTGGATCTGCGGTTCAGTCTGAAGCGTGAAATTCTTTGGCGATCCGCCTCCGATGAGAAGCGTTCCGGTTTTCTGGCCCGATCGTTTGGCGTCCAGCACGATTCCGGTGGTTTCATTCACATCACGGGAGGAATTGATGCGCAGAGCATTATTGCGAAGTTCCAGGCCCGCTATGTTCATCCCGATGGTGGAGTCGCCCGGCGACGGGCAGAAGCATGGAACACCGGCGCGATACGCAGCGGCAAGAACAGAGCTGTCCTTCCGTCCGGTCTGGGCTTCAAACGCCGCACAATATTTTCCCAGCAGATAATGGAGTTCCGCGGTGCCCATTTCATGCTGAAATTCAGGCTGCATGAGAACCTGTCTCAAGACGTGATCCGTGGCCATCAAGACATCGTTGTAATCAAGCAGGATGTCGTAAATCCGGACAACGCCCAGCCTTCTAAGCTCCGGATCGGGTGAAAAAGGAGATCCGCGGAACAGCGGCATGTTCATCGCATGATGCATGTCGTGGTAAAGATTGGCGCCCGTTGAAACGATCCAATCCACAAAACCGGCTTTGATGAGCGGAATGACCACAGCAGATCCTATTCCGGCAGGAGTCATTGCTCCCGACAGGCTCATTCCGATCGTGACATTCGGTTCGAGCATTTTCTCAGCAAAAAGTTGGCAGGATTCCTGCAACCGCCCCCCGTTGTAGGCCAGAAACGTGTTGTCCACCAGTTCCGTCAACGATTCCTTTCCGGTAATCGGTTTCGGCAGGATGCGATTGCCTCGCAGGAACTGCTGTTTCCCTTTTGAGAATTTGTGGGGGTATTTGCTGATGAATTTTTTAGGCAGCTTCACTTCACCCATGCCTGTTGCTCCTCTTCTGATTTATTTCTTTTTCCGCCCGTTCAGTGTATAGGAAAAAAGCTTGTAAACGAGCTTGGCAGCCAGGAAATCCGGCCCTCGCAAGCCGGGAATCGGCGCGAGTTCAACCACATCGAAAACCGGCACCGCTGCGGCGTTTGCGGTTACCGTTCGAGCTATTACGAGCATGCGTTCCCAGGAGATACCCCCCGGTTCCGGCGTTCCTACCGACGGCATGATGGAAGGATCCAGTCCGTCCAGATCAATGGTAAAGAACACTCTCTTCTTTTGAACAAATTGAGCGAGGTCCCTCAAAAAACGACCTTTCGGATCCGTCGCTTCTTCTGCGAAAACCGTCCGCACTTTTTTGGGATTGCGGTGTAGGAATTTTGCCTCGTCGCTCGATAGATTGCGAATTCCGATCTGAAATATCGGGCAGGTCTCCAAAATCCGCCTGGCAGCACAAGCGTGGCTGTAAGGCGAGCCTTCGTACTCGTCCCTCATGTCCGAATGGGCGTCCACGTGAACAACCACCAGCGATTCAGCCGAGCGGGCGCGCGCCAGGCCTCGAACAACGCCGGCAGAAATCGAGTGCTCGCCGCCTAGAACTCCTAAAACCTCAGGGCACGGTGCGCCGGCCAGCAGTCCCGCAACTGCTTCTTCCACAGAATTGATCATGGCTTCCGGAGAAGAATGAACGGTGTTCAATGGAAGAGTGGTATGAATCCCATAACTCAGTGCAGGTTCTTCCCCAAACTCGTGATCATACAACTCGACTTGGCGGGATGCGGCCAGGATGGCGGCCGGCCCGTCCCGCGTTCCGGCCCCATAGGAAGTAGTGGATTCATAAGGAACCGGCAGCAGCCATCCGCGGGAACGCGCAGGTTCCGACAAGTTTTCCGGAAGCCCCAGAAAATTCCAGGGAGCTTGATACAGTTCGTGCCCGGCCATAACAATTCCAAAATGCCTGATTCAGATTGTGATTACTTTGTCCGCCATCCATTGGGCCAAAACAATATCATTCATGCCTCCGACAATTCCCACCGCGATCTTGTCGGTTAATCCATAATACTGCAGGCATGTGCTGCAAATGATGAGCCGAACCCCTTTGGTTTCCAAGGTCTTGAGCAGATCGAGGACAGGAGAGCCCTCGATAACCAGTTTGACTCCGTCGGCATAGAACCCGATAGCACCGGGATAAAGCTCGTTCTCCTGAAGCATTGTCAGATATAGTCGAACGAGCTTTTGTCGCAGAGGATCTTCTGCCAGCCCCATCCCGTCGCTATTAATCAATACCATGGTCGACGCGCTGTTCGCTTTGAGTTCCGCTGAACTGATCATATCGCGCGCTAATCCTTTATCGGAAAGACATGGATGGCTTTGACAACCAGTTTTACCTCATCCCCAACTTTCAGATTCATATCTTGCACAATTCTTGTTAGAAGCCAGAAGCCTGGAGCCAGAAGCCAGAATTTCATCAAAAGCAGCTTGAAACTCTATGGTGAACAGTATCAGATAATGCATCTTGCATAGTCATGATTTCAGAAAGTCAGCCGCCATTCCAGCGCTTCCGGCTTCCGGCTTCTAATTTGAGGATCTGCCGGTTGTTCCTTTTGGAGCTGAAGAGAACTTCTTGGCCGCTTCCTTGGGGCGCAAGGCGCGGGTCGCTTTGCCTGCCCGCCACATTTCAGAATTGGCCATGACATTCAGTTCTTTGGTCAACTGCACCTGGTAATCCAACCGTCCGCAGGACTGCAGCACTCGCTTCGTCTCTTCTCCTGAAGCGACTTTCTTATACAGTACATCGAAAACGGGTTTCACTGCCTTTCTGAATCTCGGCTTCCAGTCGAGTGCTCCGCGTTGAGCTGTCGCTGAACAATTAGCGTACATCCAGTCCATGCCATTCTCACCTACAAGCCGGATCAGGCTTTCGGTAAACTCTTCGACAGTTTCGTTGAAGGCTTCGCTGGGGCTGTGGCCATGTCTCCGAAGCACTTCGTATTGAGCTTCGAATACTCCCGCGATTGCGCCCATAAGAACGCCCCTCTCTCCGGTCAGGTCACTGAAAACTTCTTTCCTAAATGTGGTTGGAAACAAGTACCCGGAGCCGATGGCAATTCCAAGCGCGATACACCTTTCACGAGCACTGCCGGTTGCGTCCTGCTCGACAGCAAAACTTGAGTTGATTCCCGCGCCGGAAAGGAAATTGCGACGCAGTGAGGTGCCTGAACCCTTGGGTGCCACCATTACCACGTCGACATCTTTGGGCGGAATGACTTGGGTCTGGTTTTTGTAGACGATCGAAAACCCATGAGAGAAGTAAAGGGCATCCCCGGGATTCAGCCGCTCTTTGACGGTAGGCCAAACGGCTCTTTGAGCGGCATCGGAAACAAGCATCTCTACCACTGTTCCCCTCTCACATGCCTCTTCGATATCGAACAGGTCTTTTCCGGGTATCCAGCCATCTTTTTTGGCCCGGTCCCAGTCTCTTTGAAATTTTTTGGACTGTCCGATGATCACCTTGAAGCCGTTATCCTTCATATTCAGAGCCTGGGCTGGACCCTGGACTCCGTAGCCGATCACCGCGATTACTTCGTTTTTGAGCGTTTTGCGCGCTCTTGACATCGGAAATTCTTTCCGAGTTACAACCTCTTCCTTCACCCCTCCAAAATCGATCACTGCCATTGTGGCATTCCTCCTTCTTTCCCTTTAATAGGATTGATTTTTATAAGTCATTCACAGCCCTTGTTCAAGGGATATAATTTAGAGACTTCGAGACTTGGAGTCTTTTATGCTGCTTTCCAATGCTCGAAAGCTCGAAAGGAAGCTATAAAAATGAAAGCCTATGAACTGCAGAAATTCGGATTAGACGGCCTGGTTATTGCTGATCGGCCGGTCCCTGAACCCGGAGCGAATCAAGTGCGCGTCAAAATGCACGCATGGTCTTTGAATTACCGTGATTTGATGACGGTAACAGGCCGCTACAATCCGCGGCTGAAAATGCCTCAGATCCCTCTTTCCGACGGCGCCGGTGAGATTGATGCAGTTGGACCCGAGGTGAAAAGCATTAAGCCTGGAGACAGGGTTGCGAATACTTTTTTTGAACGATGGGCTTCAGGCAATGCCACCGATGAAAATTCCAGGACGGCCCTCGGGGCCGGAAGGGATGGCGCCCTGGCCGAATATATCGTTCTCCACGAAGAAGGAGTTATTCCCATCCCGGGCCATCTATCCTATGCCGAAGCCGCCACGCTCCCCTGCGCTGCCTTGACAGCCTGGAACGCGCTTGTAATCGAAGGAAAGATAAAAGCCGGCGACATGGTTCTCACCCTGGGAACCGGCGGAGTTTCAATATTTGCCCTGCAGTTCGCCTTATTGAACGGCGCTCAAGTCATCATCACTTCGGGCAGCGACGACAAACTGGCCCGGGCGAAGCAGCTCGGCGCCAGCCATACAATCAATTACAAAAAAAATCCGGATTGGGGCAAACAGATCCGCCAGATAGCTTCGGGGCGGGGAGTGGATTTGGTGGTGGAAGTCGGAGGTCCGGGAACTTTCAACCA
>JAHFUH010000177.1 GCA_023265215.1 Acidobacteriota bacterium | reverse complement strand
TTTATTAGAGTCTCAACATCGCTCATAGTCCGTCTCCCGCACGTTCCCGAATCGAGGAAACCCGGCAGGCGGTTCGGGATGCAACCGCTTTTCGTGCGGCCTACACTAGCCGGGCGATTTCGCCAATAACTTCTTTTAACTGATAAGCCACCTTTCAGGCAAGAGCTTTAGCAATGCCGCCGAAAATATTCCGAAGCTGCCGAAGACATAAAAGGCGTATGATAATTGTTTAAATTTTCAGCGAAGGGATATTGCTATGAAAAAGCTTATCGCCCTTTCTTTTCTGCTTTTCATCTCTCCTGCTTTTTCTAAGGAACGCCCCAAGGTGAAAATCTTCATTGAAGGAATTTCCTGCGATGATCGGTTTTACAGTGAACGATTCAAGATGCTCTTCATGGAGATGCTCTCCTACTTGAAACAAGTGGAAACAGTGGATTCCAAAGATCAAGCCGATTACGTTTTATCCGGCATAGTAAAAATGACCAGAAGCGGATATCAGGCTGAATCATCTGCTGTAGTCATTGGGAGAATTGCGGGCGAATCTTCTGAAGCCGCTGGAGGATTGCACTACGCTGCCCTATCCGTTCGTTTAAATGACAAATCCGGCAAAACTGCTTACGTAGGCAATTCCAGCGCAACGGATGTTAAAGGCCTGGGCGCTACCGAACACGCCGTAGTAATCGTTTATCTCAATATGAAAAAGCGGATGAAGTGGAAGTAGATGCTCATGGTTCCAAGTTGTGCCGCCAGTTGAGGGAAAGCACACCGGCGATCCCGATGCCCAAGAGGACAGTGATGGATGGTTCGGGGACGGCAGTCGCAGGAGGAGGAGGGACAAGAGTACCGTCGAAGGTAATAACTGCTTGGGAATCAACTTGCATGATGACATTTACATTCGTGCTTGGAACCCATATGAGAACACCAACGTAGCTGTAATTATTGGCAAGCGCATGGTTTAATCCGGCGCTTAAATCGAAAACATTGCTGCCCTCAAGCAGGGATTTATTTTGCCATGTGTCGTAATTGTTTATGTTCGCGTTGAAGTCGTTGAGAGTCGGGTTTGCGTCTGCCTTGTAGGTCATCAGTTGCACGTTGTCGATATTTCTGTCCGCAGCTATTAGACGGTTGATGTTAATGTATGCCGAACTCACTGAAGCAATGCCGGATAGATCGAATTTCCAGAAGGCTCTTGCCTGTAGACCAGTATCCCCAAGTCCGACTAACATTGTTGACGGCATAACCGTCAGTGTCGCCGGATCCCTATCTGTTTTTATTTCGTACCATGTCGTTGGCTGAAGAGATATTGTGTCGGCATATCCCAAACAGATTGTGAAGGATGCTACAAGAATGATGCAAGCCGCGAGTCGCCAAGTTCTCATAGGCAATTCCTTTCACGGTCACTTTTCACGGCAGACTGACACTTTTAGTTATTGAAAATGAAGCAATCCCTGCGCCACACTTATAAATCTCTAATCTCATTCTTCCACGCCGAACAAATCAAATTAACTACGGCTTTTTTGACACCTGATTCCATGAACGGACGTGATGCTGAAAGTGTACGGATTGGGGACAGTAAGGGAGGCGGGGCGGCGGGAATTTATATGATTTGAGGCCCTTAGGATTTAATGTCGGAGTTGTACAAGAATCGGGCACTTATAAACACCAAAGGCCGCCCCGAAGAGCGGCCTTTGGCTCGATTTGTGTTTGTAGTACCTATGATCCAGCTATGATTTCCGGCGCAACCCGACAAGGCTCACAGCTCCAAGGCCCATGCCGAAGAGAAGAGTAAGGGATGGTTCAGGAACCGCATTTACTGAGACGTTGTCCAACGCAGGACCATACGCAGTTCCTGAATTGCTTGTAAACAGAAGCGTTGTTGTTGAACTCGAAGCAGTGAAATAAAAGGTCTCCAGCGCCCAACCCATATTCGCCTTGGTAAAACCGGTATCATTGAAATAGAACATCATCGGAGTCAAGTTGCCGACAGTAACTTGGAGGGGCTTGATTGTAGGTGGGCCATCAGGATTTCCCGCCAAGTAGAATTGAAGAACATACTCTTGTCCCGCTGTCGTAGCGAGTGATGTTCCAAGTTGTATGCCGCCTGGATTGTTGCCGCTTAAGTCGAGACTCATGGATCCCGCATCTGCCGTCCAATACGTTCCAATCCAGTCTACCCCTCCACCCGTGACGGTCCAGCCATTTATTGCCGTGCTTCCAGCGGACAAGGTCATGAAACCTGAGCCGTTGGCGGAATAGCTACCGGACTCAAAACTGCCATTGGTGACCAGATCTGCTCGCGCAATGCCAGCTCCAAATACCATCAGCGCTGTCACCATGCATAAGGTTAATGACTTTTTCATCGCTCCACTCCTGTTAAACCAATTATCCGTATGAAGCCAGCTACCAAACACTTATTCCTTTGTGATTAAGTTGAAGCAATTACCATACCATATAAGAATGCCGCAAATAGTTCGTTCTAAGTGTAATGTAAATAAAGTAAAACATATTATTTGAAATTAACATTCATTTATGGGGCATCTTGTGTATCGTACGAGTTCTGGACGTTTGATCCGCCGAAGTCCCATAAGTGATTGAAAAAGAATAGATTATGGAAATAATTCAAATTGTAGAGATTTCAGACGCCGGCAGGGCATAGCCTTTTTCTTGCGAAGCATGCTGAATTGCCTTAATTGGGAATGCAGAGCATTGCGGCATCAGGATTGCCGCTCCATCTCATTCCTTGGAATCCTTCTCAGTCGTGATGTCGATCTCTGATTTAGGAAGCTGCCGCGCATCAATATTGCAATCGCTCATACTGATACCCTGACTGGAGATCGCCTGAACCTTGCCCATAGCCATGACTGCCTCTCAACCCCGAAAAATCTGAAAAAATAAAATTTGAACCCTCGAATTTTGATTTGAAAAATATTTGCGATACGTCCCTGTGAATAAAGGCAGGCGTATGTGCAAATATATGCTTCGTCCTCAAGCAGCGAAGACCGGTCTTCCGGAGGGGTGCCGGGGGTCCGGATTGGCATGAAATCATTGTGCCCATTTTTGTGCCCTATCGAGATAACACTGGGCACAATATTGGTAGCAGTCAGTAGCTTGAGAGGAAGGGAAGGGAACTGGACTATGACTGCGTTAGTATTGGGTCTTAGCACTTCGTAGCAGTCGGTGATAGGGCAAGAGAAAGCAGGCTTTGGTACCTCATAATCAGCGGGTCGCAGGTTCGAGTCCTGCTGGGCCCACTTGAAAAAGTACTTACAGTTTTAGCGACAATCCCAAAAAACCTTCGGGGTAGCACCTGGGCAGCACAAAATCCCTCAAAAATCGAGTTTTATCCAGGGGGCATGGAGCTTTCTGGAGTTTTTATCTGCGTACGTGCCTTATTGAAAAGGTCGGTCTTTGGCGCTGGCGCAGCAATCCTTTCGTGGCATCTCGCGAATATAGCGGGTTGCGAGTGATGATGGCCCTGATCAATAACTGGGACCTGAAGGATGAAAACAACTCCATCTTCAGAGAGAAGGATTCGGAGGGGTCTTGAGAGCTCAGAGGAGCTTTATACGGTGACGGACCAGGGAGCCGGCTTCGTCACTACCGGGCACAGCTGGCCTCCCTGCAAATGGTATCACCAGGCACTGAGCTTGAGAGAAAGGCCGCAAAATCAGAAAGCGCCATCCTAAACGCCTGGCCGTCCCGTATCGCGACTGCCTTTTTTAAGTTCTTCGCGTGCCTTCTGCGCCAGTTTCTCATAACGATCACGTATTTTTGTCAAGTTTCGATTCCGAAAGCTCCTCTAGGTCCATCCGCGCGTTGTGCGCGCCTTCCACAGCGCGAATGAGTTCGTCGAGTTTGAGCTGCCTGGCCTCGCCGTCGTCTTTGTTCAATACCTTGTAGCAAAGCGGAGAGAAGTGCAGGGCCTCTCATTTGTGTGGATACCGGGAAATTTTACCCCGACCTAGCTTCGGCAATTTTCTATACGCAGGCAGCGGTATCCTAGTAAAACCATATGGCATAAACTTGCGCAAGCGCGGGCATAAACTCACGACACGGCTGCACGTTCCTACTGCCAGCGCCGAAATCATCAGATCCGACTCCAAGCGAACATGCCACGACCGGCCCTCTCTCCTTTCCCCGGAGGAAGTGATCCCAGTGATGCTGTGTCTTGCGGTGCCAGGGATTGCCCAAGGTATCAAAGGGAAACAGAACCTGGAGGCGATCCATGGCCGGCTCGCCGAGGATGTTCGTCATGCCTGGCCTTGGTTGTCAAGCGCCTAAACCCTTCTTTAATATAGCTTGAGTAGTACTACTCAATTCAAACCGGGTATTTCAAGCAATTGACGGCAATTGAATTCACGTTCAATGATTATTCTGTATGTTTTGGAAGGGAGTCCTATGAAGACTATCGTTGCTTCAATAATGGTGTTCGTTTTCCTTGTCGGACAGGCAAATGCTGCGGAAGGACAGCTTTCGCTATATGCGGGATACGTGAATCCGGGGAATCTAAGTCTGAACAATGTTCAGGCGGGTCCTCTAAATTTTAGAGGCACAGGCGTTTACGGGGCCCGCGCCGAATTTGACTTTCTCAAGTTTTTTGGGATCGAGGAGAATGTCGGCTTTAGCCCGAGACTTTTCAATTCGAGCCTTTTTCCACAGCAGGCATCGGACATCCGAGGTTTTCTTTACAGCAGCAATTTGGTGTTGAACGTTCCGCTCCGCCGTTTTGTTCCTTATGTTACCGGCGGCGTTGGATTCGTGAAACCGTGGGGAACCGGCCTCAGACCGTTTGATGCAACATTTGCTGGAAATTATGGCGGTGGAGTGAAACTGAATAGACTCGTAGGACCAGTTGGGCTGCGTTTTGATGTGCGTGGATGGAGAACTGCGGATATAGCCGGCCGGGGAAATATCAACCTGCTTGAAGCCAGTGGAGGATTGACTTTTACCTGGGGGGGCAAGCGATAAGGTTTTGTTTGCTGCAATACTGGTGCCTTCGGAGGCCCAACAGGGTGCTTAACCGTTTTAGCGGCGCAGCTGATGGCATCTTTCGGGACGAATCAATTTTGGAAGATTGATTTTACAGGGGAGGCCGGAGACATTTGAGGAGAAGAAGATTTCCAACCCCGAACTGGAGGACGTGTTCCCCTGCCATGTTCCCAACTTTAAGTGTGGGTATTTGCGTGACTGAGTAGTGCTCGAACGTTTAATAGAGGGAAGGAGGGTCGACATGAGGAAGTTGTTAAGAATCACTATGCTTGCCGCAATGTTGCTTACTTGCGGATCCATATCCCGCGCTCAGATCTCCATTGGAATCAGAATCGGCCCACCTCCGCGGCCCCGTGTAGAGCGCCATCGGCCCCCAATGCTTGGCCCGGAATTCTTGTGGGTTGAGGGTTATTGGTATCCGGTGGGGAGGCATTACAAGTGGCATGCCGGCTATTGGACTCGTCCACCATACCCAACAGCGCGCTGGGTGGCGCCTCGTTATGATTCGGAGCGGTTCTTTATGGGTTTCTGGGAAGGAGATCGAGGCCGGGTTGAGCATGACCATAGTTGGGACCGAAACCGGAACCGGGACTTCCGTGAAAACCGCAACAACAGAGGGCGCGACCGGGATCGAGGTCACGACCGCTAGGCCACCAACGCCGCGCCACAACAGGGAGATTATGGCCCGCATATACATGTTCTTGCCCATCATTCTGCTCAACACGACCATTTTAGGTCAGAGTCCGCCGAAGGTCACCTCTGCCAGCATTGAAGAGCATGCGCGCGACATCATCACGAAAGCGCTTCGGGACAAGAACCCTGATACGCGCAGGCTGGCTGCCGTCGCCCTGAGTTTGGGCGGCCCGCGTGAGCCCTTTTTTTCCGAGTTGGAGCAGTTGATGGACGACAAGGACGTGGAAGTGTGCCTGGCAACTGTCTCCAGCCTGTGCGACCTGAAGGGAAAGCGCTCCATCCTCCTGTTGCGCAAGGCTCTCAACCACGATGTCCCGGAAGTGAGTTTTGCCGCCGCCAAGGCCCTGTTCTCCTTGAACGATCCGGCCGGCAAAGAAGCTCTACTTTCGGTGCTTGCCGGAGAATCCAAGGTGGCCTCCGGATTTCTGACTAGGCAGAAGCGGGACGCGGTGCGTATGGTCCACACTCCAAAGACCATGTTCATGTTCGCACTCAAGCAAAGTATAGGCTTTGCCCCGTTGCCTGGATTGGGTGAAGGCATCTCCTCCATGCAAGGTGTTCTCTCGGACCCGGGCGTTTCCGGACGCGCCATGGCAGCTCTGCTGATGGGCAAGGAAAAGGACAAGGCTACGCTGGAGGCGCTGCTGGATGCGCTAGAGGATAAAGACGCGTCCGTCAGGGCTGCGGCAGTGCATTCGCTTGCCCTGCGCAACTATCCCGCACTGCGACCTAGCCTCGTGCCCATGCTCGATGACCCCAGTGAAAGTGTGCGGCTACGGGCGGCGGCCGGTTATCTAAGGCTAGGGTTAATCCGCAAGGTGCCCGTTACCGCTAAACGCCCGGGCCGAAAATAAGAAATCCCCGCTTGGGCATTGAATATGGTTTTTGAAGAGTTTAGTTTAAACAGAAGTCAAACCTGCAGACAATCCCGCGTTACTAATTTTGACTCATCTATCCGGAGGATGCCATGCAACACATGGTTGATGTGCTTGTGATAGGGACGGGGACAGCCGGCACTACGTTGGCACTCGCGTGCCGCAAGGCGGGTCGGCAGGTGGCGGTGGTCGATAACAGGCTCTACGGCGGAATCTGCGCGATGCGCGGCTGCCAGCCCAAGAAATACCTGGTGGATGCTGCTCAGATAGTGCAGCTCTCGCAGCAGATGTCAGAAATTGGGGTCCATCCTGCCGCTCGCATCGACTGGCCGGCACTGATGCGCTCCAAGAGCGCGTTTACGAGCGCGGTGCCGAAACGCACCGAGAGAGTGTTCCAAAAGGCGGGGATAGAGCTCCTCTATGGGGTTGCCTGTTTTGTTTCCCCCGAAGAGGTGGCCATTGGCGAAGCAACCACGGTCCGCGCTGGAGTCGTGGTTATTGGGACGGGTGCTCGGCTGCGGCGCTGGACTTTCCCGGGGCGGAACTGGTGATAACCAGCGACGACTTTCTGGAACTCGTAGCACTGCCGCGACGCATCCTGTTCATCGGCGGCGGCTACATTTCGCTTGAGTTCGCCCATGTGGTGCGCGCCGCTGGGGCTGCGGTAACAATCCTGCATTGCGGCGAGCGCATCCTGAAACGCTTCGACGCGGAGCTGGTCGGCCGGTTGGCCGACTCGGCGCGCGCCCTCGGCATCACCATTGTCACCGGCATCACCGCCTGTAAGGCTGAAATAGGCCACGGTGCCTTTGTCACCTACGGCACGGTGGATGGTGCCGAGAGTTTCCCATCGGATCTGATCGTTAACGCAAGCGGACGCATTGCGGATCTGGACGGCCTGCGCCTGGAGGCCGGCGAGGTTGCCTGCAGCGTGCGCCGGGCGCTAAAATCCCATAATACCTTACAAGATTAAACCGAGGAGGAGGCACTAAGGCCGCCAACTTTGCTACAAGATCAAGCGGTTCGAATAGGACATGGGTTCCTCCGTTGCTCCATTTATGTCTGAGACGATACGTCACGCGTCCGTCGGAAAGAACCGAAAGACGTTCCGCTGCCACCGCGAGTTAGACTGCCGGACGAGCCTCCGCTTTTCAGCTCAATTTGGCGGTGGTTTTTTAGTTCAGGACTCCCGGTTCGTCCCGTAAGGCAGACTCCGGAATCATGATGACGGGTTTCCAGCGTTTCCATCATCGATAAGCCCGGCATCAGACTGCCTGAAGAGGTCCCCTTTCCTGGTACCGGGCTTTTCTCGATCGCTCATGGACCAGTGCCGATGGGCAACAGGATCCAGATGAATTGACAGCCGGAGAAGAAGTTCCGGGTGCGGTATGAGAACCCGGAAAATACTCCTTGCGAAATTTTTCGCATCACGACCATAACCGAAGTCTGAGTGGACGATCCAATCGGAATCGAATCACGGATTCCGCAGGCACATGTACCTCTTTGCCTCGCGTGACAATGCCCGTAATCGCCCCGGCTCCCGCGCCAGCACCCGCTCCGATGGCTGCGCCCTTTCCACCTCCGGCAATCGCTCCGATGATTGCTCCCAGAACAGCTCCGCCACCAGCGAATTGGGCGATGCGGCGATTCCCGCCATTGCCCTGGCCCTGGTTTTCCAATTCCTGGTCGGCTGTACTGACCCTGTAGCGCCGCCCTTCGACCGTGATGGATTCCAGGTCCAACGTCAGGTCCCCATCATTTTCCAGCCTCCGGACCACCAGTCTGGCATCCGAGCCTCGCGGAATCGCAATTGATCCGTCTGTATCCCTAACATTATCTTCAATTTGCGCCGAATAGGTTTGTCCCTCCACTGTGTTCCGCGCACTAATGAGCTCATTTGTTCTCACATTCACTTCGGTACCCGGGGCGAGAACCACTCGCTCCATGTGGGCCTGGTCGTAGCCGCGGTTGTCCCGGTTATCGTTGCGCGACCGGTCAGGCCCGCCCCCGCCCATGTTTGGCCGGTACGGATCGTCGCCGAACTGCACTGCCCGCACATCGCCGACCAAATATCGCCTGTTTCGACCACGGCGATCCTTAAACGTAAGGCTGTTGGGATTCGCCCCCGTCAAGGTTCCATCCTGGGTTGTGCCGTCCCGGAGAATCAGCGTATCGCCCAAGATCGGCATAGCCAAAACCGCGCACAATAGGCAAGCCATGACCGATGAAACGGTTCTGATACTTGTAGATTTTCTCATATGCCCTCCTTCTGGTGCATCGGCAATCCACCGTCGGCAGATTGCCTTTCTCTCTTAATTAATAGTACCTAAGTTTTATTGTGCGTTAATCCATTTTTCGTTTTGTTTGCCGGCATTGTCCACCAGTTGCCATCAATTTCGGTCCACTCCATGCTCATGACCTCGCCCCCGCGCTGGGCAGTCAGAAGGCGCAACTTTAGGCTCAGGACTCCTGATCCGGAAGATTTTGATCGGATCCGCAAATGCGTCCCAGCGGGACGCTATGAAAATAGCCCGGCACTTCAGTGCCGGGGTTAGGAATTGAATATGCGAGGAGTC
>JAHFUH010000176.1 GCA_023265215.1 Acidobacteriota bacterium | reverse complement strand
ATCGAAGAACCGCAGAGCCGAACAATTCAGGATATCGCAAAGAAGGACAGTTCGCTCGTTGTATGGTGGGGAACCCTCGTGGAATGCTATTCTGCATTTTCACGAATTCGCAGGGATGGGATCCTCTCCGCAGAGGAGGACGCGCAAGTCCGCGCTCTCCTGGCGTCCCTGGCTGACGCCTGGACGCAAATCGAGCCCAGCGACGATATTCGTGACATCACCCTCAGGCTTCTTCAAAATTATCCCTTAAGAGCAGCAGATGCGCTTCAACTTGCCGCTGCAGTGATTTGGGCCGAAAAACTCCTCACAGGACATCAGGTTGTTTGCCTGGGTGGGAAGCTGCGAGATGCTTTTTGCAGGGAAGGATTTGAGGTTTTGCCGGCTTCCAAATTTACGAATAACAAATGACGATTTTTAAATCAAACAATTCTAGACATGGCTGGTAATGTAAAAGAGCAAAGGCACGGTTTGTCGGACGCGAGTGGCGCCAAAGGGAAATAGGTTTGCAGGAATTCATCAATTCGTCGTTTGTATTCCTCCGGGCACTTATAAGAGATGTCAATATGGCTTGCATCCGGCGCGAGCCACAAGGATTTTGGCGGCCCGGCATGATCGAAAAGGACTTGCGATGCTCTGAACGGAATAAGTAAATCATGCGTGCCGTGTATCAGCATAATCGGCTGGGGGCTGATGCGCGCGATTCCATCAAGAGGAGTTTCGACGCTGTCGGCATTCAGGCGCCACGCGGCGGTACGTACCGTCAAAGCGGCCAGCCACCGCGGCAGTCCATACAACCCCGCGGCTGCGCCGATTAGGTCCCCCAAATTGCCGAACGGGGCTATAGCGACAACTCCATCGATTTGGGAATCGTTCCCTGCCGCCAGGATGGCGCTCGCGGCGCCCTGAGATCCGCCGACCGCTACCACTCGAGCGAAACCTCGTTTAGCCTTGAGAAACTGCACTGCCGATGACACATCGCGGCTTTCCTGGACTCTCAGCGTCACCCCATCCCCATCGCCATCTGAAGCACCGTGATTGCGGCAATCAAAAAGCAAAACGGGATGGCCAGCATCATGGAAGATGGGAAGCTGTCGCAAAAAGTCCCTGCGATCCGATCCGTCGCCGTGGACCGGAACAACCGCCACTGAAGAAGTCTCCCTGGCCGCTACGAACCACCCCCGAAGTGTCTTTCCATCCACGGCTGGGAATTCGATATCTTCGAACGTCAATCCTAAATCAACGGAATAATCCACTGGCATGCCAGTGGTATGAAAAATGGCTACGCCAGTGATTAGTGCTGAAAATATTCGGTTGCACATACCATCGGGTTGCTGAAAGGGAAGAGTGCGTCGGAGGTGATGAGTTTTGGAACAAAAAGCACAGCCGGATGGTGCGCGGACGAACTTTCTGGGCACGAGGATATTGTGTCAGCACAGTAGGACTGGACGAAGAGAAGATACGAGAATACATCAGAAATCAAGAACAGGCAGACAAGCGTCAGGAAGAATCTGGATTTTGATATAAACGGATAATGTGGTTGGTGGCGAGACCCCCCATTCTGGGGGGCCTCCGATACCACCAGTTCAGTGGTGGTATTCATTCGATCCGCGGATCATGAACAGCCTGTTTGAGCCCTTCTAAATTGAACGGGGGAATTGGTTGAAGACGATGACTTGAAGGGTTAAACCTTCTCCGCCACTGTGGATTCCTTCGTGCAGCGCCTACAACCAGGAATGAAATTGCAAACGGCACCGCTGCGGAAAATAATGCCCCTCCTGCACAAAGCCAGGCAAGTCGCCGTTGCATCGCTGTTCGAGTGTTGGCGAGGGCTTCCCGTGCCGAAGAGGAATCTTTGGGCCGGATCATCAACCATGCAACGATTCCGATGAGAGGAAGGATAAGCACAGTAACGGCTATCAGGAGGCGGCCTGACGGCCGAAAAAGAACAAAAGCAATACTGGAGACCAGTGCTGGTCCGAGAAGCAACATGACCGGGATTTATGCGCGGCTGCCGCGAGCCCGCGCATCAGCAGACTGCGCCAGTCTTCATCTTGCAGGTCGAAGTCGATGATCGCCATCATATCCAACTTAATGCTTCCCTTGGATGGCAAACCGTTGCGTACAGTTAGTTCGCCGCGGGTGATGGCGATCGCGCCATAATGCCTTTTGTTGGCCTTGCGGCCAATCCACTCCAATTTGCTTGTCTTGATGTCAATCCCATAATTCCCATCGCGCAATGAAGCTGCTGCAATTATGCCCGGATTGCTGCCTTCAATGGGGCAGCCCGCAGAACGCCAAGCAGCCAATCCGCCGGCCAGAATGGAGACTGAACGATATCCCGCCTGGAGTAATTTCTCTCTTGCGTTTCCGGCAGCTTGCGTACTGCCGGTGGCGTCGTATACAACAAGCGTTGCTGCGCGATCTACGGCCAACGCTGCAATTCGATCGAGGAATGCAATCTCGTAGACGCAGGCATTATGAGCGCCTGGGATATGGTGTTCCTCATAATCTTCCGGCGTCATGACGTCGATCACGACAATCGCGTCCCTATCCGCCAATTGCTTTAGTTCCATACCGGATATTTTTGTATTCATGGGACAGCCGCCTTTTCGATTGTTCACTTATGCATAATTTTAGTGCTGCTCTGCATTCCTGGCCATACAATAATCATAGCTTTGATCCCGAATAGCGTTTCCGCATACGGGCATCTACGACGCTGGCGGCGTTGGGTCTCCTATTCCCGATATTCTATCGTCAGCCCGCATTGCCAGCGCCGCCGATAGCTCGCCGTATATACAACAAACTGCTGGGACAGCCTCCTGGCGGATCGGCGGGAACATCATATGCTGTAATCGGGGATAATGGTTTCCTTGATGAGCTGATCGCAAATGGTTCGCACGGCGGATTCCAAAGATGGGACATTTTGGTCGTTTAGCAAGTCGTCGGTATTCACAACCATAATTTCGTTTGGCGCATTGAGTGCCTTCAATGCGGCGATGTCGTCCAGGTCTGCATTTGGGATTGCGCTGATAAAGATCTGGCCGCTGTCGGTTATGATCCGTGCCAGTTCTCCCAGACGGCGGATTGTTTCATCCCATTCGTCAAAGGAGCTTTCCACGTCCGCGTCCAAGCCGCTTTTGAGACTGGCCGGACCAAGGTAATATGTTTTAAAATCCCTGGCAAACAGCGTCTTTTCCAGAGCAGATCCCAATATCCGGCATAAAGGATCGGAAGAGCCTGTGATCGCGATGAACTTGGATTTATGGTGATATTGGGCTTCCCGGCTGACCCTGGAGATTACACTCCCTTCCCATTCCCGTTCCCTATGCGATATATGATCGCCCAAGGCCACGTGCCGGCCCGGAAGCGATTCCAGAATTATTCCCGCGCCGGCGATTTCAAATTGGTCCACAATTACGAAACGCGCCGTCGTTTCAAGTTCTGAGGTCAAATCAAAGGCCACCGGCTTTGCAGTTTCAAAAACGCATTCCGCTACATCGTGCCTGTCCACGCAGGTCTTTTTCGTGGAGGAAAGGACGGCAGCGTCCAATACCTGCCGGATCTCCGTCATTTCAGCCACAGCCTGCGCGGAATTGATTTTAATTTTATAGCGCTTGTGAAAGATCAGGGGAGATCGTCCTAACCAAAAAAGATTAGCCCGGAACCGGGAGGCCACATGCGGGCCGGGTTCGCCGGTTTTGCAGAGCATTTCCCCGGGCCGGAGATACAATTCGTCTTCGAAAGTCAGGCCAACGGCCTGGGATGGGCCGGCTTCCACAGGAGCCTGGCCGTTGAAATGTTCGAAGGTTTTCACGCGGCTGGTTTTATTCGATGGAAAAAACGTCACCTCATCCCCACAGCGCAAAATCCCGGATTGCACGGTTCCGGCAATGATGCGCCGGTCGTCTCCGGCAGCAGTGAATTTGTAAATATCCTGGACCGGCATACGAAAGGATGCCTGGAATGGACCGGCATCTTTGTCGAAGGCATCCAGGCACTCCAATACCGTGGGCCCAACATACCAATCGGCCCGAACTGCTATGTTTTCCCCGTCGCGAGCGCACGCTGGCACATAAGCTTTGGGGTGAACGCCAATCTGCTGAAGGAAGGCGCCATATTCGCGTTTAATTTTTTCAAAGGCATCCAGGCGCCTTCCCGCCAGATCCATTTTATTGACAACCACTACAAGCTGCCTGATCCCCAAAAGCGACAGCAGATATCCATGGCGGCGCGAGTTTTCCTGCACCCCTTCCTGCGCATCGATAACCAGGACCGCGGCATCCGCCCGGGAAGCGCCTGTAATCATGTTTTTTAGGAACTCCACGTGTCCGGGTGCGTCGATGAGAATGTAGTCTCGATTGGAAGTTTTAAAAAAACAGCGGGCCGCATCAATGGTAATTCCCTGGGCCTGTTCTTCTTTCAAGGCATCAAGCAGAAAAGCATATTCAAAGGGGCGGGCATTGCGGCGGCAAAACTCCTTGACCGAAGCCAGCTTCCCTTCAGGGAGGGAGTGTGTGTCGGCCAGTAGCCGGCCGATTACCGTGCTTTTGCCGTGATCCACGTGGCCCACCATCACTACGTTCAGCTGATCGCGCATGTCACATGTACCCGTCCCGGCGCAGCGTTTCCAGGCCGCCCCCGTCTTCCTGATCCTGGGCTCGCCCGGCCCGCTCGGCGATTCGGACAAACTTGCCCGTACGCAGTTCTGCGACGATTTCAGCAACATTCCGCGCATCCGATTCAACAGGATTAGTACAGGGCCAGCACCCCAGGGATCGATAGCGCCGGCCATTCCCCTGGTTGAAATAGAGCGGAACCACCGGAATAGTTTCCCGCTCGATGTATTCCCATATATTCAATTCCGTCCAATCCAGGAGAGGATGAACGCGTACGTGCGTGCCGGGTGCAAAATCCGTTTTGTAGTAGGTCCAGACCTCCGGAGGCTGTTCGGCGATGTCCCATTCACTGTCTTTATCGCGCCTCGAGAAATAGCGTTCTTTAGAGCGGCTCCCTTCCTCATCCGCACGTACACCAACGATCACGCCGGTGTAGGATTCGCGGCTTTCATCGGGAACATACTTTTTCAGGGCGTGTTCCATGCGATAGCGGGGCCATTCGCCGGATAACGTGTGGCGCAACGCCTCGCTTTTAAGCGAACGGCAGCAGGTCAGCCGGTCGACAGTGCCATCCGGGAATGTGCGCTTTTGCTGGATAGCCTCGGCATTTTCGCCATAAATCATGTTCAGGCGCCATTCCAGGGCGAGCTGGTCCCGATATTGGATCATTTCAGGAATCTTGCAATGAGTATCAATGTGCACCAGCGGAAACGGCACGTGACCAAAAAAAGCCTTTCGCGCAAGCCAAAGAAGCACGGTGGAATCCTTGCCGATGGACCAAAGCATGCAAAGGCTTTTGAACTCGCGGTAGGCTTCGCGAAGAATATGAACGCTCTTGGATTCCAGTTTTTCCAGGTGATCCATACAGTTTCCTATTTTTGAGGAACGCTAGGCCGGTTGTGAAGGCCACACTCCTTATGCTCCGGGGATTCCCACCACCAGCGCCCTGATCGCACATCTTCCCCAAGGCCCACTGCCCGGGTGCACGGGGCACAGCCGATGCTTCGAAATCCTCGATGGTGCAGTGCGTTGTGGGGAATCTGGTTTTCGTTGATATAGTTCCAAACCTCGGCTTCCGTCCAGTCGCAAAGAGGACAAATCTTGATCAGGCCATTGGATTCGTCCCATTCCACGGGATCGAGTTCGGCGCGAGTCGCCGCCTGGTCCCTCCGGTTCCCGCATATCCAGGCCTCCATTGCATGCAGCGCTTTCCTGAGCGGATGCACCTTCCGAACGTTGCAGCAGGCTCGGCGGTTTTCAACGCTTTCGTAAAACAAATTCGGCCCTTTTTCGCGCACAAGGTCCGCCAATTCGCCTGGATCGGGAGCGTATAGGTCGATAGGGATTCCATAATATTCACGAGTTCGATGCATCACATCGTAGGTTTCCTGGAACAGGCGGCCCGTGTCCAAAGTGAATATCCGCAAGCCGGTAATCGGGCGGCAAAGCATGTCCGTCAACACCTGGTCCTCAGCACCGAAGCTGGTGGCAAGCGCTAATTTGTCCACCGGGAATTCGGAAATTACCAGGTGAATGATCGCAGAAGCTGATTTGCCTGCGCATATGCTTTTGAGTTTATTAAGCTTGTTCATAATCAAATCTGATAATCCCGAGGCCCCGTTTGCACACGGCCAAAGGAAAGACGGTTCCAGGCTCGCTCATGAAAATAGTAGAGAGTTACTTTCGTGAACAACTCCACGAAGCCGATAGACAGTGCCCATCGAAGGCGCCCGGTTATCAGAAGTGAGATGATGATCGTGTCCACCGTGCCGGTCACGCGCCAGGAAATTGCCTTTACGACGCTGCGGTAGTGTTTTTCAACCATATAATTACAACCATATTAAATGTGGAACATCAGCGCGCGGGCTTCCTGCCGAGCCATCATATCGGATAAGGGAACGTCCAGCACACGCCGGAGCGCTGCTTCGGCCTGCATGGCATATTCGATCATGACGTCATCCTGATGCGTACTCTGGGTAATAGCCAGAGGTCCCTCCAGAGCTTCAAGTACCTCCATGAGGGAAATTTCCCGAGGAGGTTTGGCTAGTACAAACCCACCCTTTTGTCCCCTCACCGCCCGTATCAGACCTGGTTTCACCAGGCGGATCATCAACTGTTCGAGGTACTGAGGCGAGATATTGTGTTTTGTGGAGATTTCCTTCACATGAAGAGGAGAGTTGCCATAATTTTTCGCCATTTCCAGGATGGCTGACAATCCATATCGGGATTTTGTTGTAAATGTGAACATATGTATATTATAAATATGATCAACATACTAATAATTGTATTAGGATGTTTTGTCAAGTGGAGAAATTATGAAAAACGGTTTTGCTCCGGAATTCCGAACACCCCAAGAACAATGGAGCAAAGAGGAATGGAACAAGCGACAATCAAAAAATGCTTTTGAGGGAAACCTGAAGTCGGAGTTGCACAGCAATAAGCCCGACTTGAGTTGGGAAACAGAGCAGATTGCAAAGGCTCACGGCATTTATCTGGAATTTGATCGGACAAGCAAAGGGGATAAGAGGGATTGGATTTACATGGTGCGATGCGCCATTCCCGGAGGAGGCCCTCTGTCGCCGGATCAATGGCAGGCCATGGACGAGCTTTCGGAGCGATACAGCAAGGACCCGCGAGGCAGAGCTTCAATACGCCTAACCACTCGACAGGACATTCAGTTTCATTGGGTGCAAAAAGAAGGCGTAGTGGATCTTGTCCGCGGGCTGGCAGCGTTTCGTCTGAAAACCCTGAACGGGGCGGGTGATAATACGCGGAACATTACGACCTGCCCGCTATCGCGCTATTCCGATATATTTGATGGGAATGCGTGGGCGCGCCGTCTCGCCGGATATTTTCAGCTTCCTCTGGATCCATACCTCCAGGTTTTCGAACTTGCTCGGGGCACGTTCGAGGAACCTGATGAATCGTTTTCATATGGGCCTCACCTTCTAAACAGAAAATTCAAGATTGCTGTCGGCTCCGTTCATCGGGACTCGGAGACGGGCCACATTGTTCCTGATAACTGCACGGATTTGCTTACCAATGACGTTGGGATAAGCCCTGTCGTGACCGATGATCGTGTGGAAAAGTTTCAATTATACATTGGTGGCGGCCAGGGGCAGCGAAATGGCAAACCCACTGCAGCAATGCTAGCTCAGCCGCTTGGGGTTGTTGACGCGTCGAGGCTGCTGAAGGTATTGGACGGCATTGTCTCGATTCACCAGGAATGGGGAGATCGAAAAAACCGGCACTGGGCCCGGCTAAGGTACCTGATTTTGGGAATGGGTATGGACTGGTTTCGCACGCAGCTGCGGGAGTATCTGAATTTTGAAATCGCCCCGCCGGATCCCTCTCACGATTACGGGCGGCATTTCCTGCATCACGGCTGGACAGCACTTCCCAATACAGGACTTTTATCCTACGGCCTGTTTATCGAGAATGGGCGCATCCAGGACGGATCACCTAATGGGGATATAAAAACCATGATGCGCGAGCTGGTTCGGAAATACCGCCCTGAAATAATGCTGAGTCCCGACCAGGGCGTGCTGCTCTGTAATCTGCCGCCAGGATGCAAAAGTGAATTCGAGCAGGATCTGGATCGCTTAAAATATGGGAAACGTTATGGAAAGCCCTTTTCTGTTTTGCGGATGAGCGCCGGCGCCTGCGTTGGTTTGGACACCTGCAGCCTGGCATACACCGATTCTGAACGATTCGAACCTGTTCTGATTGATGAGTTGGAGAAACTTGGGTGGGGCGGATTGGCCACTACCATTGGCATTACCGGATGCGAGAGGCAATGCGCCAAGCCATCCACTAAAGTCATTGGCCTGATAGGATCAGGGTTGAATCTCTATCAGCTCCGTCTGCTGGGGACGGAAGACGGGCGATACCAGGGGGAGCCAATTTTTTCGGCCGATGGCCGGTTCGTTTTGCTGCGCAGGATTCCACGCTCAAGAATGGCCTCTCTGCTGGATGCTCTTTTCAGGTTCTATTCCCAAAACCGCCGGGAGGAAGAAACGTTGGGGTACTTCATCAGGCGCGTGGGGATCAGGGCGCTGCTGGATTCCATGGCCGGAGTTCCTGCCGTTGCGGACCTTTTGACGCAGGCAGTTCCCTCGGATGATTATTTGGACGCCGCATCGGTCCGATAAGTTATTGGGGCTGTGTCGATAAAATTTATTTTTGCGGTGCCGCCGGCAAGGTTGAATATTCAAAACCATCCCTGGAAAAGGGCATACGCGTCAAGCTATGTGAGAGTAAGGCTCAGGATGATTTCGTTCATACCTACAAATCAAATGGATTGAAATAGATCATATCGGACTCTGAACAATCTTTATCCGATGATGTTGAGCCCGCCAGCCGAGCCACGTCGATCGTCTTCTCCAGCAGCGTTTCGCCCAGTTCATGAATCACCAGCTTGGCCTCAAACGCCTGCAGCGCGCTCTTCGGCAGAGGCACTTCTTCCATCTCCAATCCCAAAGCAACCTTCCAACGCAGATCGTACTTGGTGCGATCGA
>JAHFUH010000697.1 GCA_023265215.1 Acidobacteriota bacterium | reverse complement strand
AACTTTGATACCACCTTCTTAACGGCACGGACCTTAGTCGAGGTCCCGAAGACCATTTTCCCCTCTATGGAGACCGTGGTCTCGACGATCAAAGCCATGGCCTGCATCGGAGACCACGGTCTGTGGAACCAAGACACTTTTCTGAGAAGCGGAACCTATTTTCCAAGCATCTGAGACCGGTCCTATGAAGGCGGACGTCAAGGACAAACTACTCCCTCCCAGGGAGGATTTTTTAATCCACGACTCCAGCGCACAGCGGGGCAAAGCGTTGCTCCGACGACGTGGAGAGCTTCTGGACCGGCCATTTGCTCATCTTTACAAAACCGGGAGAATGCGTCGCATACATTTGCGGGGCTGGAAGAATATTCTCAAACGCATATTGATTCATGTCGGTGCGTTGAATCTTGGGCTGATGATGCGTTCCGCCTTCGGGATTGGGACACCGAGAACCCTTCAGGGACGGGTTTTCTCGTTCCTGGCTATGTTTTGCGATGGAATCTTTGATTTATGTTCAACTCCCAATGTAATTACACGATTACTGGGAGCTCAATATTGATATGTTTTATTATATTAATCGCTATATTTGATATAGATAGACATATCGCTTGTCTGTTTTTGTGATATGCTTTATTATATTAATCATGCCAGGGGATATAAAAACACATATAAAACCACTGAGGTTGAAGGGGCTTCCGGGTGATCTTCGCGAAAAACTTAAGCAGGAACGAGTTAAGCGAGGGTGGGGCCAACGGGCGCTAGGCTCAAAAGTCGGGCTGCCACAGCCACACATTTCGGCAATTGAATCGGGCGAAATCGTACCCCGTTTTGACACGCTGCTCGAAATAGTGCGGATTCTAGACCTGGACCTCCTGCTTGTTCCCCGCACACTGGTTCCTGCCGTGCAGTCCCTTATACGTGCCCAGAAGGATCCGGAATCCATCGAGCGCCCCCTTTACGCAGCCGACGAAGAGCCCTCACTCGAGAAAAGGGACTGCGATGAAATATGATCCCAAAACTCTAAACGTGCTGGCTGTCCACCTTCACCAACGCCGAATTGGTTTGATAAACCGGATCGGTGGCGACCGTTATCTTTTTTCGTTCGAGCAAGACTACATTGACGATTCGAACCGTCCTACGCTCAGCCTTTCCTTTAAAGGACAGGGCGGCGGGCTGGTCTTGCCGACGCACGCTGTAACCGCGCGCTTGCCGGTATTCTTTTCGAACCTCTTGCCGGAAGGCCAACGCCAAAGGTGTGCCGCCTGATTCGGTGGACAAGCTTCGCAAGATGTTTGCCTTCCTTGATGACATGGAAGCTCCGGAGGAATTATGGACGCTTCCCGCATGGAAAGCGCACATTCTGGCCGGCGACCGCAAAGGCACATGGAGCCTCCACGTTACCCGAAATCGGCGTTTAACGTTCTGCCTCGGCATCGATGAAGAAATTTACGACGTAAATTTGGAAGATTACCACTAAAGGAGTAACAGTCATGCCTATGAGGAACCCGCCCCACCCAGGAGATTTTATCCGGACGGAGATTATCGTTCCCGCCGGCCTATCCGTGACAGCGGCCGCGATCGCGCTTGGGGTTTCTCGACCGACGCTATCCAGTCTGCTAAACGGCAAGGCTGCCCTATCCGGGGATATGGCTCTGCGCATCGAAAAGGCTTTTGGCGTGAAGATGGACACGCTCATGAAAATGCAGGTTTCTTACGATATTGCGCGGACGCGCGAGCGTGAGAAGCAGATCCACGTGCAGCGAATTCATCCGCCCGCCTAACTCTTCGTCGGGTATCCACCGACGGACTCCGACGGGGTCGGGACAGAAGACAATTTTGCCCCTCTCTCCGCGCCTTGATGCAGCAAATACAATTGAATTAGAATTTACCAATTCCCAGGGAGATCACCAATGAGCGCAAATGAAAGGCTAATTTCCCGCGATTGTATGAATCGAAAGAAAGCTCGGCTATTAGTTTTTCGGTTGCCAACGGTTTCAATGATCTTATTACTGATTGCAGGCCCGGTATTTACCGGGTCCAGCAACTTTGACTCTTTATTTGAGAGTGCCGGCGCAAAATATAAACAAGGAAGCTACGAAGAAGCTTTGAAGCTTTATAAAAAAGCCGGCGGCATGAATAAATCCAGCTTTGAGTGTCTCTGGTATATAGCTTTAACGCAAAATAAACTCGGGCAGTATAAAGAGTCGCTAAAAGTCTGCGATAAACTGATCAAGCTGAAAAATGCCAACGCTGCACAACAGGCAACCGCATGGAATTTGAGGGGCCGCACGCTTTTCGATGCTGCCATGGATGATCCCAGACGGACGAATGAAAAAGCAATCCGTGAATCTATCAGCGCTTTTCGCGAATCTCTGAAAATTAGTCCCAGCCAGAACCTGGCACATTACAACATGGGAATTGCCTTAATTCGGATGAACCAAGTGGATGAGGGTCTCCAAGAACTGCAGACTTACCTTAAAAAAACAGAGGAACCGGATATTGCGGAACAGGCGCGCGTGATCATTCAAAATCCTAAAATTCCAATACCGGTTATCGAGTTGGTTAAAAGCGTCAAGATGGATTACCCGGATGGCTTTCGATACAACCACATCGTTAAGGTAATAAACTGGCAGTCTTTTCCTGCAGAGCTTTTCAGACCTTCCAAAAATCTGCCACCCTGCACCATGGGGGCTTCGGCAGCGGCTATGGGCACAAGGCTCGAAATTACAATAATGGGCGATATTCCTCCGGTTTTTCCACCCATGTGCAACATAACAAGCCCTGAACGTCTCATGGAATTAAGTGTATTTTCGCAATTGATCTATCGCCGGGCGGCTTCGATCGTGGAGAAACCGAAGACGGTCTGCGTTAGAATCAAAGACCGGCTCACCGGCAATATTGTATCTTCTGACCCGGTCGCATTGCCCAAATATCAATAAATGAGCCAATTGCAAAACCCGAAAAAGTGACATATTTCCACTTGAAAGCGTTCCCCGTGGCCCATTTTCCCAGCAAACGGTTATTTATTTCTTGAGCCGCTTGAATGCCCAGAAAAGGAAAT
>JAHFUH010000696.1 GCA_023265215.1 Acidobacteriota bacterium | reverse complement strand
CATTTTCAGCTGCAGCAGAAACCCGATCAGAATTGGAGACAACACGGCTCCGCCACGCCCGACAGCAAGCATGAAGCCGGTGCCGAAAGCTCGGGCTCTTGTCGGGTACGCATGCGCTACTATGGCATAGAGAGCGATAACCCCCGCATTGCCGAAGAAACCGGCCAGCAGACAAAGCAGTGACATTGTCCCCAGATTCGCCGGCGTTTGACCAAATACGGTGTAAAACACTGCGCTGAGAAACAGTGTAGCGATGGCCATTTTTTTTAGATCCAGCTTGAGAGTAAGGAGGCCAAAAATTATGCCTCCCAGCGCGCCGCCGAGATTGCCCCAGACCAGAATCACACCGGCGGAAGAAACTGAAAAGCCCATGTCCACCGCAATTTTGGGAGCCCATTTGAGGATGAAATAGAACGTGATTATGTGGAGAAAATAGGCGGCCGCCAAAAGCAGGGTCGTAGCTAAATAATTAGAGCTGAAAACTCCCGCAGCAGATTTTTTGCGCAGACTTCTGTTTATTTTGGGCAGGGCTTCTACAGCAGCGTGTCCGAGTCTTCCTAGTGTTTTGTTGATTTTTTCCAGCGCGCCGGCCGGTTGTTCATAGAAAAGCCAATGAACGGATTCCGGTACAATGAAATAAACCACAGGGATGAAGAACGCTGTGATTGACGATCCCAGGTAAAAAACCGAGCGCCAATCATGCCTGGCTAGAAGCATCGATGCAATGGATCCCATTACGACTCCGCCGACAGGGTACCCGATAGCCATAAGCGAAATGCACAGATGCCGCCGCCGGAGATTGGAGTATTCAGCAGTCAAAGCATTGATGGCCGCCAGCATTCCCCCTATTCCCAGACCAGTCACGATTCGCCAGAAGCACAGAATGAATATGCTACCTGCTCTTGTAACCATGAACATGCCGGAAGACATGATAACAAGGCAGGAGAGGATTGTCGGGCGACGGCCGATCCTGTCCGCTACACTTCCAAGGAAGAACGACCCCAGTGCCATACCAATAAGTTCCATAGAAAGGACAACGCCTAGGGCAGCCTTGTCTATGCCCCATTCCCGGGCGATTCCCGCAGAAGCGAAGCTGATCGAAAGTATGTCGAACCCGTCCAGGGAATTCAGGCCAACCGTAATGGCTATGATCACCATTTGAAGAATGGACATTGCAGACTGATCGATCAACTCACACGGATCAGTTCTCATGCGGAAGAGTCTCCTTGAATAATGCGATTAGTTGGGCTTAGTTATATCCCAGCGCAACGGCAGGCCGCAACCAAATAGGGGACGCTCCCTATTTGATTGGGAAAGAACCCTGCAGGCGAATGTCGCGCGAGGAGCTGCCCAGCATCACCGAATAAACGCCCGGATACGCTTTCCAGCCATGGCACTCCACATCCCAAACCGCAAGACTGTTCTTGCCGAGCTTCATCGTTACAATTTTGCCCTCGCCGGGCTTCAGCCTGATTTTCTCGAATCCCTTCAGCTGCTTTGGAGGCTCCGCTGCTGCTGCAGGATAGCCGATGTAAAGCTGCACTATTTCTGCGCCCTCGCGCGTCCCGGTGTTTGTGATGCGTGCCTTTACTGTAGCCTGATCGCCGCCGGTGCGCGAAATCTGCAAGTCGGAGTACTGAAACGCGGTGTAAGACAAACCGTGGCCAAAGGGGAAGAGCGGCTCCTGATTTTTGGCGTCGTACCAACGATAGCCGACCAGGATCCCTTCCGAATAATTGACGGTCGTTACATCTCCTGGGTAGTCCAGAAAATCAGCGCCCGGTCCCTGGTGCTCGTTGGCCGGAAAAGTCATTGCCAGTTTCCCCAACGGATTAACGTTTCCAAGCAACACGCGGGCGATGGAAACGCCCGCTTCCTGCCCGGGGTAGAAGGCTTCGACCACTGCAGCCACTTGACTCAGCCAGGGCATGGCAACCGGATTGGAATTGTGCAGTACCACTATTGTATGCGGATTGACTTGAGCGATCGCGCGGATAAGACGGTCCTGATCGCCCGGTAAAGCCAGTGTGATTTTGTCCTGGCCTTCGCCCATTTGTTCGGCCGCGAAAACAATGGCCATGTCGGACTGCTTCGCCGCAGCCACCGCTTTGGCCAGCATATCCGGATCCGGAGGTTTCCAGCCAAGCGACAGTCCGGGCCCCATGATGAAAGAAGCATTGGAGTATTTCACCTCGATGGGAACGGGGCGACCGGCCTTCAAATCAACTGTGCCAAGGACCGTTTGTCCAAAATCCGCCCGCATCATGCTTCAGGACTGTGAGTACTTTTTGCGCGTTCAAAGCCTTGATTTCCGCGACTGCAAATTCAGCAGTGATGTATGGGTCTTCGCTGAAGGTTTCCCCGTTGCGGCCCCAGTGCCAGGTGCGCATGATATTGATCGTCGGCCCCAGCACGGAATTGGAACCCTTGCCCGCAAATTCTTCTCCCAAGGCCTTCCCGTATTGACTCGCCAACTCCCTGTCCCAGGTGGCGGCTAAAGTCACCGCATTGGCGAAGGCCGTGACATTGCGTCCGCGCTCCTGCGGCGGCCCCGAGCCCATCGAAGCGATTCCGTTGGGGCCATCTGATCCTCCGCCCGAAACCAGTTCGAGACGCTTGTTGGCGCTGCGTCCCGTTATGCCTCCCAGTTCGGCAATCTTCTCTTCCAGGGTCATGCTCGCGATTGCTTCGAGAGCTCGGCATCCCGGAGTCTGATTGGAATTCAGCCATGGCTTCTCTTCCGGGCCTAGACTGCATGGCCCGGGATTTATTCCGGGTAATTGAGCGACACGAACCGACGTTTGCGAATCAGCCGTGCGGACGGCATACCCGGCAACGATCAGGATCGCCGCCATCAAAACCGCCACATAATGTCTCATGGAGTCTCCAATGAATAAAGAGAGATAACACACTACCGGCTCTTATAACTAGAAATTTAATAATTGGAGACTTGGAGGCTTAGAATGAATACCTCTAACCCGGATTATTCATGAAGGTTCGTAGCGAGGCGGGGCAGACGGGCATGGATACAAGGCGCGCGACGAGAGGATTCCGCAGGC
>JAHFUH010000695.1 GCA_023265215.1 Acidobacteriota bacterium | reverse complement strand
CAAAACGTCGGTTGCAATTTTTGCAGCATACGCATACCGTTGCGCCGGGGTCTTTACCAGGCTGGGAACGCCAATCGTAACGGCATTCTCAGTAGTGTTCGAATTGTCCGCACGCAATTTCGACAGCGAAAGAAGATCTCCGAGGGGTGTTGCCGAAGGATCGTTGGCCACGCTTACACAGCCAATCTTCAAGGTTCTGACATTCAGCGGAAGCGGCGGTTTGGATTGACGCGCAAGATTCTCGTCCCACGCCCGCGGCAATATGCCCGCATCGACATCCTTCCTGATGATCGGGATGAGTTGTTGCAAGACAAGCCATGCACGAAGCTTCACGCCAAGGTAGGTTTCGTGAACCGGATCGTTAAACAGATCCGGATCGGTAGGATACTTTTCGTAAACCTCGATAAATGGAAGGCCGTGAGCATCGGCAAACTTCTTGAAAGTCCGGTTCTGGAAGCGGTTGAGTCGCGCTATATCCCGATACCGAAAGGGATACATGCTGATGTCGAGATAATCCCTGAACCCTTTGTGCCGAACGGGATCAAGCCGCATTCCCTCATACACGTTCCAATTGAAAGAAGTCATTATGAGTTTGGAATTGATCTTTTCCAGATCGGTGCGAATCGTTTCCAGATCCTTCAATATCACGGGCAGACTCGTCGGCAGATTGGGTGAATTGAGCGGCGGATCAAACTCATCCACGCCCGCCGGCCATTTTACGTCATAAGCCGGCTTCGGCGTTTCGTCAGGCGAATCTGTGGCCAAGCTGACACTCTGGAAGCGCTTGGCAACGGCAGAATACTTTCCGAGAGCTGAGAGAACTCGACGATCATTTTCGATTGTTTCCATGCCGGTTGGCTTGCTTGACGGGAGATTCGGAACGATGCTCCCAACCTGAAATTGATTCCCTCCTTCGTAATAGACGACAATATCCGGCTGCATGGCCGCCGCTTCGTGTTTTACCACTGCAGCGATATCAGGTGACCCAATCCCTTCCCTTCCCAGATTGATAGTTTCGAATGAGATATTGAGGTTATTGGACTTTGCCCAAGTATTTAACCAGGGTTGAATCAGCTCAGGGTAAGAAAATGGATAACTATGAGAGTGCGTGGTCGCCGAAGAACCGGCGAATGCTATTCGAATCACGCGCGGCGGCTTGGCCCACTTGATTTCCGGCCCGCGCCACCCAAACTGGTTAGTTACCAAACCTCCGGGAGTAACGTTACTGGGTATGAATCTGTATGGGGGGTGCTCTGAATTATCTGGCGGGTCGAAAACAAAGGCAACACCCGGAAAATTCTGAAAGGTTTTCGAATCGCAAGGCTGGGCGGCGATATACTGGCTATTCCATAGCTTAAAAAATTCGATCTTCCTATTCCCTGGCAATTTAGAGTAGATGGCAGCCCATTCTGGAGGAACGGTTTTCCGAAGGAGTTCCGGAGGATCTTGGTCGAACATCCCTATGTTGACTCCAGCGGCCAAGGCAAATTTACTGGCGTATTCCCGAACTCTTAGTTCAAGATCAGAGTTCGGGTGGCTCACCGCTACAACAGCCTGCGCTGAGGTGGAGCGCAGTTCAGCGGAGAACAATTCATAACCATCCAGTTTTCTGATTAGGCCTTCGCCAAGCAAGAGACTGGCCGTGATCGTTATGCAGACCACAAGGATTGTCAGGACCGCTTCTTTTGTTTTGTGTGACATAGCAATAATCCTAGAAAACGTAGTTGGGATTTGTAGGAGCGGGCTATGCCCGCGAATTACCTGATCGCGAATATGGCCTGCTCCTACAAAGTGATTCTCCCAGAGGAGAAGTTGTGTGAAAAACGTAAATATCAATCACACCGCAGTTTTTCATATAAATACAAATGATCGTTATTACTTGACCTCTGGCGTCCAGCCAAGCTTGGTTAGTTTGAAATGGTTGAACTTCTGCTCCGGTACATTATGCGCCAGCATCACCGTGTATTCACCAGCTTCGGGTTTCATGACAATTTTGAACTTTCCGGGAGTCTTGATGTTGACCTGCCCTGCCCACTGGTTATTTCTCAGAAGCCCCAGCGTCAGGCCGCCATTGAATAGTTCGCCTTCGGCAACGAGATACTGTTCACCTAGGGATTTATTTTGCGGCAAGCCCAGTGCATAGGCATAAGAGGAAGGTGCGTCACCTTTGACCGTCACAGTACCATCGGCAATGGTTACCGCCTTGTCTTTTACAGGTGTGTTTGTTGATGGAATACTTACACCAGCTAGCAAATCGATGACTTGCTTTTCGCTGATGCCAAGGTTTGCGGGAAAAGTAAAGAATGTGGCATCGTGTTTGACCGTTGGGGCCGCGCATGTCTTTTTCAGTTCGGCGATATCAACGTCTTCATACGCCTCTAGCGAGTAGGGCGCTTGCCGCGACTGTTGTGACCGTGAAGGAGGGCGCTTGGAAAACTGGCCAGACTTGAAGCGGCTTTCCAGTATCGGCACCAAGCCCGCAAATGCGACCCAGGCATGCAGTCTCACGCCATCCTGAGTCATATGGATCGCATCCTCGAATAGCTCGGGATCTTGAGGATATTCACCCGCAACATCCAGAAAAGCCAGTTGATTGGATGCCGCATACTTTTTGAATACGCGATTTTGAAAATCGGCCATTCGTCTCATGTGACCGTAAGAAAAAGGCCAGAACGTTTCATTGAGATATCGGTAGATGTTCAGGTATTTTTCACTATCGAGTACCATGCCATCATGTGCGAGCCAGACGAAGGATGACAGGATAAGCTCGCCACCACGGGCCTGTTGTGTCTTTCTTATTGAGTCGACATCTTTAAGGATGGTCCCTAAGTTCAACGGCAGCAAAGGATGATTCAGGTCAGGGTCAGTTTCGCTGAGATCAACAGGCCATTTTACCGGCCCCATGTTTCGGTTCGATTCCCTCAACATAACTCTCTTACTGCGCAAAGCCTGAAGACGCAGAAAGATAGCCGAATGGTCTTCCAACCAACTTGGCTTAGAAAAAGTAAGTGTTGGCTTGGGGGGGAGAGTGCCGTTAGGCCATTCAACAAAGTGTGCGGG
>JAHFUH010000694.1 GCA_023265215.1 Acidobacteriota bacterium | reverse complement strand
ACGTCAATATCGGGACCTCCGGCGCGGAGATTGGAGGGGCGTTTGGCGGCGAGAAGGAAACGGGTGGCGGGCGCGAATCGGGCTCCGATGCGTGGAAGGCTTATATGCGCCGTCAGACCAACACAATAAACTGGTCGAAGGATCTTCCTTTAGCCCAAGGCATCCGCTTCGGATGAAATTAGCCGCTGCCAAACCCGACGGACGCTGAATTTCCGATCTACATGAATGCATCCGTCATTTCAACAGCCGTATGCGGGCCTTGTTATAAGAATTGACCTTATGCATATATAAAGGACACACTGATACATACCCATTATATGTTTTTTGGAGGCCTCTATGAGAACAACTTTGAATATCGAGGACAAATTAATAGAAGGCGCGTCAAAACTGACGGGTATCAAAGAAAAAACGAAACTGGTTAAACTCGGGCTTGAGGCGCTGATTGCAAGGGAAAGCAGCAAAAGGCTTGCCAGACTCGGCGGAACGGAAAAGCAATTGAAACCGATCCGGCGCAGGAAAAACTAAAGGAGATAGAATTGATCCTCGTAGATACATCCGTATGGGTCCAGCACCTCCGCGAAGGAAATAAGAACCTCAAAGCGCTTTTGGAAAATGGCGAAGTCCTATGCCATCCTTTTATCATCGGAGAACTCGCCTGTGGAAATATTAGAAACAGAAGGGAGATTCTGTCGCTTTTAAGCCGGCTTCCGACGGCGAGCGAAGCTGAACATGAAGAAGTATTGCGGTATATAGAGACTAATCGCCTTATGGGCAAGGGATTAGGTTATGTGGATATGCATTTATATGTTCCAGCTGTTTTAACCGGTGTTTTGCTTTGGACTTTCGATAAAAGCCTTAAAACGATTTGCAAAACCATGAACCTCCGTTATTAGAAGCCTGCACCCCGCTCATATCGTCTTCGATACAGTTGAGGTAACTGTTTAGCCCAGCAGCGCCGAAAACGCGGGCCATACCAGCCTGGGGCAACGCCCCAGGTTGATATGAATCTGGCCTTCAGCCCTTCATGTTTTGGCTGTCGGATCCCCTGCGGCTAAACAGTTGCCCCAAAAGTATAGAGAACCCAATAGCGCACCACGGATAGTGTTAAGGCTCCAGGTTCATTTTGCGCACGAGAGCGTTGTAACGAGGGTGGGAGCGCAGCGGATCGAAGGCGGGATGGACGGGGAGTAGGAATACCATGGAATCGCGTTCTTCAACCGCCTTATCGAGCCAATCGAAGCATTTGTCCATTTCTCCGAGTCCAGCGTAAATCACCGCAAAACTGAAAGGGGGCACGTATGCCTTTTGGGCCGGATCCTGCAAATCAGCCAAAAGCTTTTGCGCATCGCCGATCCGCCCTTCGTGAGCGTAGATTAACCCGAGGAATGCCAGGACACTTGGGCTGCGGCCCAACAGCTGTACGCCAGTTTCAACAGATCCGATGCCCTCGCTGGATTTGCCCGTTAAGATTCGAGCAATGCCGAGATACAAATGCGCCGGACCGAAATGCGGGTTAAGCTCAAGCGCATTGCGAAGCTGCTCGATACCTCGATCAGGTTGTCGCGCAAGAAGATACACAATGCCGAGATACAAATGCGCCATTGGATACAGGGGATCCAGTTCCAGCGCTCTTCGCATCGCGACGATGGCTTCATCCAGGCGCCGCAACGGCACAAGGTACCACACGGTATAATGCAACCAAACATCCCATACCTTTGGGCCAAGTTCCAGCGCCCGGCGAAATTCGCGCTCGGCTCCTTTCCAATCAAATTGTATGGCTTTAAGCACGCCCATTATGCCGCGGGCCTCCGGCAGCATTTCATCAAGCTCCAGAGCTTTGAGGACAGCCTCCCGGCATTTCGCCATAGCTGCCTTCGCCGGTAGGACTCCTTGATTGCCAAGGACATAGTAAAACACCGCCAGCCCGAACCAGGGCAGGGCGTAATCAGGAGCCACTGCAATGGCCTGCTCGTAATATTCCTTGCCTTTCGCCATGCTTTCCGGCGCCATCTTTAAGAGGTGATATCGTCCCTTTAAATATAAATTGTAGGCTTCAACATTCTCTGTGTGGTGCTTGACTACCGGACGGTCGCCAGATAGATGCACACGCAACTTCTCGGCGATAGCCTGCGAGATTTCGTCCTGAACGGCAAATACGTCAGTCAAGTCCCTGTCATAACGTTCCGACCAAAGATGGCTTCCATCGGCAGCATCGATCAATTGCGCTGTGACGCGAATCCGATTGCCGGCTTTTCGGACGCTCCCTTCTAGGATGGTGCGTACGCGAAGCACCTCAGCGATCTTCGTTATGTCTTGCTCCTTGCCGCGGAACGCAAACGAGGACGTCCGCGCGATTACCTTCAATCCTCGTATCTGCGTCAGTGCATTGATGATTTCTTCCGCCAAACCGTCGCTGAAGTATTCCTGTTCCTTGTCGCCGCTCATGTTGGCGAATGGAAGCACGGCAATAGATGGAATGGTAGTAGCTTCCGCTGCAATGGGCACTACCGTGCGTCCTGAATCACGATCGCGCTTCAAGCGCTGCAGATCGGTGCGCATATCGGAAGCACTCTGGTAGCGCAGCCTGCGCTCTTTTTCGAGCGCCTTATTGATGATGCGCTCCAGTTCATCAGGAAGCTCTGGATTCAAGCGTATGGGCGATGTGGGAGCTTTGGTGAGGATTGCGTTGAAAATAACGGCGGAAGTGCCGCCGGGGAAAGCCTGCTGGCCTGTGGCAATTTCGTAAAGCACTACACCAAAAGAGAAAAGATCGGAGCGGGCGTCGAGTTCCTCTCCGCGTGCTTGCTCGGGAGACATATATGCGATGGTGCCCAACGCGCTGCCCGGGTCTGTGAGAAACTCCTCCGTGGTGGCCGCGCTTTCGGATCGCACGGCAGGAAGTTTGGCCAATCCGAAATCGAGGATTTTGGCCTGCCCGCTTTGCGTGACGAAAATATTGGCAGGCTTGATGTCTCGATGAATGATGCCCTTCGCATGCGCCGCGTTTAACGCATCAGCAATCGGAATGGCCAAATCGAGTACATCGGCAGTTCGTAAAGACGCC
>JAHFUH010000693.1 GCA_023265215.1 Acidobacteriota bacterium | reverse complement strand
CTTACTCTGCAGCAAAGGCAGCTGTGTCCAACTTCACCCAGTGGCTGGCCGTCCACATGGCCCAGGAATATTCTACGGATATCCGGGTCAATGCAATTGCGCCGGGATTTTTCCTCACGGAGCAAAATCGTTTTCTCCTGACTGAAAAAGAAACAGGCAAGCTGACTGCGCGTGGCGAAAAAATCCTCGCCCACACACCCATGAACCGGTTTGGAGCTCCCGAGGACCTTTTAGGAGGAGCGTTGTGGCTCCTCTCGCCGATGTCCAGGTTCGTCACGGGAATTGTGCTTCCCATCGACGGCGGATTCTCTGCGTATTCGGGAGTATAAGAATGCTACTTTTCAGCCGCGGCTCAAGCAATCTGGCAATTTCCCTGAAAGAAGTCCGGGAAGCGCTCTTTTCCTCTCTCAACCGCCTCGGTCCCAAAAAGCGAGTGCTGGCCGTGCCGCCCGATTTTACGCGCTTTCATTCTCAGGCCGGTCTGTTGACGGAAATGATATGGGATTACTACGGCAAGAGTCTGGCGGAAGTCCTGCCCGCGATCGGAACTCATTATCCGATGACAGACGACGAAATCGGAGTCATGTTCGGCAAAGTGCCCAGGGATCTCTTTCGCGTGCATGACTGGAAAAATAACCTGGCTTTGCTGGGTGAAGTCCCGGCTTCCTTCATTCATGAAGCATCCGCGGGGAAAATCGATTACGGCGTGCCGATCCAGGTTGACAGCCTTGTTGCCGATGAATCGCACGATCTGATTCTCTCGATCGGTCAAGTTGTACCGCACGAAGTAATTGGAATGGCCGGACACAACAAGAACATTTTTGTGGGAACCGGCGGAAGTGAAGGGATCAACAAAACCCATTTCCTCGGCGCCGTCTACGGCATGGAACGTATGATGGGCAGGCCCGATTCTCCCGTAAGGCGAGTCCTTAATTATGCTTCCGAGCATTTTGCAAAACATCTGCCGGTTGTGTATGTATTAACCGTAGTGGGCAAGGACGAAGCGGGCAGGCTTGTCATCCGGGGGCTTTTCATCGGAGATGACACCGAGTGCTTTCTACAGGCAGCCGCGTTGTCGGTTGAAGTCAATATCCAGTTACTGGAATCGCCAATCAGGAAGGCGGTTGTTTTCCTTGATCCCTCGGAATTTAAAAGCACCTGGGTCGGAAATAAAAGCATTTACCGGACGCGTATGGCGCTTGCCGATAACGGGGAACTGATCATCCTCGCGCCCGGACTGGCAAGATTCGGCGAAGACGACAGGATCGATCGGCTGATCCGAAAATACGGATATGTGGGAACGCCGCGCATACTGGAACTGGCGGGTACCAGGGACGATCTCCGGCAAAGTCTCGGAACAGCTGCGCACCTTATTCATGGATCTTCGGAGGGAAGATTCAATATTACCTATTGCCCCGGTCATCTTACTCAGCAGGAGATTGAGGGCGTCGGCTTCCGCTATGCCGATCTTCATTCAATGCTAATGAAATACAATCCCGAGCAGCTGAAGGAAGGATTTAACACTATGACGGATGGGGAACAGATATTTTATATTTCGAATCCCGCGCTCGGGCTCTGGGCCTATAAAAAACGATTTACCAATTATTGAAGTTCTCGGGGTCGGAGTCGGGGTCGGCTTTTAAAGATCGACACCGATACCGATACCGACACCGACCCCGATATCTGAAGTTAACGGAGATAAATATGAATAAGAAGGCAGATATCGGGATGATCGGTTTGGCCGTGATGGGCGAAAACCTCGCACTCAATATGGAAGGCAAGGGCTTCACGGTCGCAGTCTACAATCGAACCGTTCCCGGCGTGGAGGAGGGAGTCGTCGAACGTTTTATAAACGGCCGGGGAAAAGGAAAGAATTTCATTGGATCCTCGACAATCGATGATTTCATCAAATCCATTGCCGTTCCACGCAAGATCATGATGATGGTAAAAGCGGGCAAGCCTGTCGATGAACTGATTGACCAGCTCATTCTTCTTCTCGACAAGGGCGACATCCTGATCGATGGCGGAAATTCGCATTTTCCCGATACGATCCGCCGGACAAAGTATCTGGAATCAAAAGGAATGCTCTTCATCGGCACCGGCGTATCGGGCGGAGAAGAAGGAGCTCTCAAAGGGCCCTCCATCATGCCGGGCGGTTCGCCCGCAGCCTGGCCACTGGTGAAGCCGATTCTTCAGGCTATCGCAGCCAAATTGGATGATGGAACTCCATGCTGCGACTGGGTGGGAGAAAACGGCGCCGGTCATTTCGTCAAAATGGTCCACAACGGCATTGAATATGGCGACATGCAGATCATTTGCGAAGCCTATCAGTTGATGAAAGAGCTCCTGGGCATGTCCGCGGAGGAAATGCACGAAGTATTCAAAGAGTGGAACACCGGGGATCTGAACAGCTACCTGATCGAAATCACACGGGACATCCTCGCTTTCAAAGACACCGACGGCCAGCCGCTGGTAGATAAAATTCTGGATACTGCCGGACAGAAGGGTACTGGGAAATGGACAAGCGTGGTTTCCCTGGATCTCGGCATCCCTCTCACTCTGATCAGCGAGGCGGTCTTTGCCAGATGTCTTTCGGCCATGAAGGATGAACGGGTTGAAGCCTCAAAAATATTGAGCCCCCCGATAAAACAATTTAAGAGGAAAAAATTGGCTTTTCTTAAAGACCTCGAACAGGCTCTTTACGCATCCAAGATCGTATCCTATGCGCAGGGCTTTGTGCTTCTGCATGAAGCGGCCAAAGAATACCAATGGAATTTGAACTACGGCAGTATCGCGCAACTCTGGCGCGCCGGCTGCATCATTCGCTCGGCATTTCTTTCCAAGATCAAGAGCGCATTTGACGCAAATCCGCAGTTGTCCAATATGCTGTTGGATCCATTTTTCCGAAGAAAGATCGAGAGATCGCAGAAGGGGTGGCGGCGCGTTGTATCTGCCGCGGCTCTGAACGGAATCTGGTCGCCGGCCTTATCCACGGCATTGAGCTACTATGATGGGGTCCGAAGCGCGCGCCTGCCGGCCAATCTGCTGCAAGCGCAGCGGGACTATT
>JAHFUH010000692.1 GCA_023265215.1 Acidobacteriota bacterium | reverse complement strand
CTCTCTGCCGGTGATGCCGGAAACCGCATCGAATTCAAAAATATAATTGATTGGAGAACCAGCGCAGCCAATCTGAAAGCGATCTTCCCACTGACAGTGTCAAGTCCTGATTTCCGTTTGACACATTTTATGAATTAAGACTCATTGAATAACAATAGAAAGATTGTTTATTCCGGGCGATTCTGATTAATCGTGTGAAGCCCGTCCCGAAGGGTGGCCCGAAGGGCCAAGGGCGAAACACGATTAATCAGAATCGCCCGGCGCCGGAATGGCTTATGCCGCTTCCTCATGAACCTCAACGGGGAAGCGATAGTTCAATCGCATATGCGGCCGACGATGGTTGTAGAGCCATACAGCCTGTTCAAAGGCCTTTCGGGCTTGCCCCTTGGTGCGAAATCTCGCGTCCAATTCATACTCTTGCTTGAGAATTCCATTCACACGTTCGGCCTGGGCGTTTTCGTAACAATGCATTATTTGAGTCATGCTGATCGTTAGTCCTCGCGACTGCAATCGGTCAACATATTCGTGACAGCAATACTGACAACCGCGATCCGAATGGTGGATCGGGTGCTTGCCGGCAGGCAACTCGGCGAGCGCCTTTTCCAATGCAAGCAGGCAACCCTCGGCTTCCAGACTGTCGCCTATATGTGCACCGACTATCTTTCGCGAATATGCATCCGTAATCAATGCTGCATAAAGGAAGCCTTCATCAGTGCGAATGTATGTCAAATCGCTTACCCACGCTTCATTTGGCATGCTCAATGTCTTGCCAGCTATAAGATTACCGAACACCGGCAGGCTATGACGGCTATTGGTCGTCCGGGGCGTTCCCGGTTTTGGAACCACCAGTAAATCGGCCTCTGCCAACAGTTCAAAAAATCGGTCGCGCCCTATGCCCACCCCAGCTTCATTCAAGTCTGCACTTATTAGGCGCAGCAATTTCCGCCCGCCCAAACGTGGTTGTACTTTTCGTTCACTCCTGACAAGCTCGAGAATCATCGTTTCATCAATCTGTCTACGCTGACGCAACCGGCGCGCCGCATAATAGTTTTGTCGGCTCATTCCCACATGCGCGCATAGCTCCGATACCGATAGCCGATAATTTCTCCCATCCGCATCTGCAACATCGTTTACTGCCGACCAGCGTGTTTTTTTTTAAATTCAGCTACGTCTTCAACGCCGGCTGCCTTGCACGCCAGCTTCATGTATGCTTCCTCCAACTTCAGGTCTAAATGAGCATTGGCTAATGCCTTTTCCAGGTCCCTTACTCGCTTGCGCAATGTCTTTGCTTCGGTTTCTTCATCTGCTTTCATCACTCGCACCATTTTCCCTAATAAATGATTTTTCCCTAATTGTCGCACCCAGCTGGCCACTGTATATGGCCACTTCACTCCGTATGCGCGTCCCGCTTCTGTAGCAGTTTTAAATCGGCCCTGCTCCAACTCACGAACAACCTGCAGCTTGAACGCTTCACTGTACCGCATCACCTCTTTTTGATCCACTTGGTCCTCCGTTCCAAGTGTCAATGTATTCCAGGACAAGACATGCAATTGATAAATGACAAATGATATTTGATACATTCCGATTTTATTCTGGCTTCTGGCTTCTGGCTTCTGGCTTCCTGCTTCTGCTATCATTCACGGTTCCATTTTGTTGGAGAGACTTCATGAGCAACGACCGGATCGTCATTATCGGCGCAGGTATGGCAGGCGCAGCAACCGCTTATTTCCTTACGCGCAAGGGCTTACACAATGTATTGTTGTTGGAAAGAGAAAAGCTTGCGGGCACTCAATCCACCGGCCGCAATGCCGCAATTTTGCGCACATTTATTCCTAACCCGCTGCTGAACAGCCTGGCACGCGAATCTGCGGAGTTCTACCATAATCCGCCCGAAGGTTTCGCCACTGAACTGCTGGTGAACGATGTTGGAGTTTACCTCGCGGCTCGAGCTGAAAATGCTGCCACGCTCAACGCGTGGTGCGACCAGAATCCTGAAGCCGATGTCCGGCGTGGAGACGCCTCCAAAATTTACGAGCAGATACCCATGCTCGCGCGGGGCCTCGAGATCGCGGCTTACAAAGCGGACGACGGCGTGCTTGACGTGCATTCTATACTGCAGGGGTTCATTCGCGGCGCCCGCCGGGATGGTGCCGAAATGCGGCTGGGCATTGAATTTCATAGTCTTCAAATCCGCGACAGCCGGTTGGTGGGCATCGAGACTTCCGACGGATTCATCGAAGCTTCCAAGGTGATTATTGCAAATGGAGCCTGGGCTTCGATCTCGAGCTCTTTCAGCGGCTACTCGTTGCCTTTCACCCCTTATCGCAGGCACTTGCTCATTACGGAAGTTTTGCCGCAAGTGAATCCGCGATGGCCTGTGATCTGGATTGTTGGGGAAGAATTTTACTTCCGCCCGGAGAGCGGCGGATTACTCATGAGCGGTTGCGACACTGTTAAGGTTACTCCGGAACAGGGAGTAATAACCGATCAGGCTGAATTGGAGCGTATTGCAGATAAGGCGGCGCACTGGCTTCCGACATTGGCAGATGCCCGCGTGGCACGCGCATGGTCAGGAATGCGCACCTTTGCGCCTGATGAAATGTTTGTCGTAGGCGCTGATCCGCGATTGGAAGGATTGTACTGGGTCGCCGGACTTGGCGGACATGGAATCACATGCTCGCCCGTTGTTGGTCGCATAGCAGCCGACTGTGTGAAGGAGGGAAAAAGCAATCACCCCGCAGCGTCTATCATGGCGCCAGACAGATTGACGAAACACAAATGACCTATAACAGAAAAGAGAAAGGTGGATATGGCGACTACGGAAAATAATTTAAGGGAAGCGTTTGCAGGGGAAAGCCAGGCAAACCGGAAGTATCTGGCATTTGCCCAAAAGGCCGAACAGGAAGGATTCAACAATATCGCCCGCCTCTTCCGGACGGCGGCGGAGGCCGAGACCATCCATGCGTTAGGACATCTGAACGCGATGAACGGCATCCAATCCACGTCAGATAACCTGCGTGCCGCCATTGAAGGGGAAACCCACGAATTTTCCGAAATGTATCCGCCGA
>JAHFUH010000175.1:2260-9188 GCA_023265215.1 Acidobacteriota bacterium | reverse complement strand
AACGAAGCGGATGCCCGCCCGCCGCCGCGCCCCTTCGGGCAGCGGCCCGCAGGCTCGCTGGCGTTGTTGCTCGATCCTTACATGCAGCCCGGCATTGCTCTGGCAGTTACCCACACGTGACACTGTGGGTGCAAGTAGCCCGGAGATTCATTTTCAGCTCTGCGTTCAACGCCGAAGGCAACCCTTTCAGCGTTGTGATATAAAGTGCATTCATCCCTGGGCTATGAGACACAACGCCTTCGGCGTTGACTGCAGCGCCGATGCCGGCGTCTCCTGGCCACTTTGACAATGCCGTAACGCAGCCAAAACGAAGCTTGCCCCCAGTGTCAAGTGTGTCCCGCAGTCAGGGCATGGCTGGGCCTTCGGACCCAGTTTCATCGCTCGCGCCTAGCCAGCGGGCCTGGGGACCGGCAGCAAAATGCCAAGTAATTCTTGCGCATGCCCTTCAGTGCTCCCTTATCATCCCTTCTGTACCAGGCGCCCGGATAAAAAAGGAAGGGACCGGTTCTCCTTGAATCGGGATGCGTGGATGAGTTAATCTTGATGCCCCAAACAGGCAGGCTAATTTAATCAAACCGGTGCAAAGGGGTTTATGGGCAAAATTTTTAAAAAGGACGAAAAATTCTTTAAAATTTTCAGCCAGATGACTGTCCATATTTTGGAGGCCGCTGAAATTCTCGGCACTATGCTGCGAAATCCGGCGGATGACCTTACCCCATTAGCTGCAAAAATCAAAGATATTGAGCACAAAGGGGACGAACTGACGCACCAGGTTATCGATGAACTGAACAAAACCTTCGTAACGCCGATCGATCGGGAAGATCTTTATGATCTCAGCAAAGCCCTCGACGACGTCCTCGATCTGATTGACAACACAGCGATAAGAATTGTGTTGTTTCGAATCAATGAGCCTATCCACAACGCTGCGGAACTGGTTGCTGTACTCTTGTGCCAGGCGGTGGAATTGGGTGCTGCGGTTTCCAACCTGAAGGACAACGATCACGTAGTCGAGCGTTGCATTGAAATCAACCGTCTGGAGAATGACGCAGACCGGCTTTTCCAGGCGGCCATTGGATCCCTTTTCGATGAAGTGAAAGATCCGATAGAAGTCATAAAGCGCAAAGAAATAATCGAGACGCTGGAGGCGGCCACGGATAAAGCGGAAGATGTTGCCAATGTCCTGGAATCCATCGTCGTCAAAAACAACTAAAATCCCTCAACCACCAGCAGTTTGAGTCTTTTTATCTTCGCGTCTTTGAGCATTTTCGCCAAGACTCAAAATCTCAAACCATTTGCTATACACGGAATCCAAAACCGCATAGGATAGTTTTATCCGTGCAGACCCGTGTAAGGAGGCTTTGATGCAACTGGGACTCGTCGACTGGCTGGCAGTTGCCGCATATTTTTTGCTCAATCTCGCAATTGGTCTTTATTACAGAAAAAGGGCAACAGCATCCACCGAGGATTATTTTGTAGGCGGCAGGAAAGTGACCTGGTGGCTGGCAGGCACTTCAATGGTTGCCACGACTTTCGCGGCAGATACGCCTCTGGCAGTGACCGGGCTCGTTGCCAGCTATGGCATTGCCGGGAACTGGCTGTGGTGGAACATGCTGATGAGCGGCATGTTGACGGTGTTTTTCTACGCCCGTCTGTGGCGCCGCGCTGGAGTTATGACGGATGTGGAGTTTGCGGAAATTCGCTATAGCGGAAGGCCGGCGGCAATTTTGCGCGGTTTCCGGGCCCTTTACCTCGGGTTGCCCATCAACTGCATCATCATGGGCTGGGTGAATTTGGCAATGGTGAAAATCCTCATGATGATTTTCGGAATTACGAAGCTCCAGGCACTCCTGTTGGTTTTCGCAATCATGATGGTCACTGCGCTGATTTCAACTCTCTCCGGGTTGTGGGGCGTTCTGGTCACGGATCTTTTTCAGTTCGTGTTGAAGATGGGCATGATGATTATCCTCTCCTTTTTCGCGGTGAGAGCCGTGGGCGGCATGGGAGAACTGAAGCTTAAGCTTTTGGCTCTGGATTCGGCCAAAGCCGCTGCCAGCGGCGGGCATGGCTCCATTCTTTCCTTTACTCCGGAAATCGGGTCTATCTGGATGCCGATGATTACGTTTGTTGTCTACCTCGCCGTCAATTGGTGGGCTACCTGGTACCCGGGCGCAGAGCCGGGCGGCGGCGGGTACATCGCCCAGAGAATCTTCTGCGCAAAGGATGAAAAGCATTCCCTTTTGGCGACGCTCTGGTTCAACATCGCCCATTACGCAGTGCGCCCGTGGCCGTGGATTTTGACTGCGCTCTGCTCGCTGGTTCTCTATCCCACTTTAGCGGACAAAGAATCGGGCTTTATCAAAGTCATTATCGATCCCGGGGTTTTTCCTTCGGCCTTGCGTGGCGTAATGATCGCAGCTTTTGCCGCCGCCTACATGTCCACAATAGGAACTCAGCTGAACTGGGGAGCTTCCTATCTGGTGAACGATTTCTACAAACGGTTCCTCGTACGCAGCCGCAATGAAAAGCATTATGTAAAGATTTCCCAGGCCGCGACTCTTCTCATTATGGTGATTTCCTGCTTCGTAACCTATTATCAGGATTCCATCGCCGGCGCCTGGAAATTCCTGATTGCGATCGGTGCGGGGACCGGAAGCGTTTTCATCCTTCGGTGGTTTTGGTGGAGAATTAACGCCTGGAGCGAAATTTTTGCCATGTTGACTTCTTTTGTCGTGTCCATTCTTTTGCAGCAATATTTCAAGCTGAACAGCGACGATCCTCTGCAATTTGCCTATATCGTCCTCATTACTGTTGCATGTTCAACGGCGATCTGGCTCGCCGCGACCCTGCTTACCTCTCCGGAAAAAGAAGAGGTTCTGCTTGCTTTTTATCGCAGGGTTCGCCCGAGTGCTGCGTTGTGGGGGCCTGTGGCCCGAAAGGCCAAAGATGTAATCCCGAGACACGACGGAGGCTGCAATCTGCTCGATTGGATTTGCGGCTGCGTGCTTGTGTACATGACTTTGTTTGGGGTGGGCAAATTGATTTTTGGGCAGCCGGGGGCCGGCGTGGGATTTCTGGTCCTGGCGGCATTTGCGGGCTGGCTGATCTATCGGGATCTCAATAGGCGCGGTTGGAAAACCGTCATAGATTGAAGGTTTCCTGTTCGCATTTTCTGATTTCAGCGCAAACATGAAACGGGAAACGATTAAGAAATATCGACTTACTTCCAGAAATGGCGATTTGTTGTATAATCCGGCTTCCAGGAGTATGGCCGTTGAAGCGCATTTTGATGCTGATAAGTTTTCTTTTGGGGTTCGTCTGCACGGCAAGTGCCGATGAAGCGCCAAAGGTTTTAAACGGAATCGATGTTTTGCGTGAGCAGAATTTTGCGCCCTTAGCGGGAAAGAGCGTCGGGCTTATCACAAATCACACCGGATTAGCTGCCGACGGGACCACCACGATCGATCTGCTGTTCCGGTCCAACGCATGCAAACTGGTTGCGCTCTTCAGCCCTGAGCACGGTATCCGCGGAGTTTTGGACGCTGCGGTTGGCTCCTCAATAGATGAATTGACGGGTCTTCCCATTTACAGCCTATACGGAGAGGCCCGGCGCCCGACTCCTGAGATGCTCAAAGGAATTGATGCGCTGGTCTTTGACGTCCAGGACATAGGAGCTAGGTTTTACACATACATCACGACAATGGCTTATTGCATGGAGGCTGCGGCAAAGCAGGGAATTCCTTTTTACGTGCTGGATAGGCCCAATCCGATCGGCGGGTTGAAAATCGAGGGGCCGATGCTGGACAAGGATAAGTTTTCGTTTGTCGGGTACATGTCTCTCCCGATACGCCACGGGATGACCGTTGGGGAGCTTGCGAAATATTTCAATGTCCAGAACAAAATCGGGGCGCAATTGCATGTCATTGCAATGAAGGGCTGGCGGCGTTCCTATTATTTTTGGGATACCGGGCAGGCGTGGGTGAATACTTCGCCCAATATGCGCAACATGCTGGAAGTCCTCCTCTATCCCGGCATTTGCCTTTTGGAAGATGTAGTGTCGGTGGGGCGTGGTACGGAAAGGCCTTTCGAACTGGTTGGAGCGCCTTGGATCGAACCGCGCAGCTTTGCGGCTGCGTTGAAATCGGCTCAACTCCCGGGTGTGGAATTCGTGCCTCTATTTTTTACTCCGAACACCAGCAATTATCAGGGCGTCCTATGCGGTGGTGTCAATATCCTGATTACGAATTGTGAAAGACTCAATTCTGTCCGGGTCGGGCTTACCCTCATTTCGGTTTTGCACCGGTTGTACCCGGAAAAATTCGATATGGGGACCGCTATTCGTTTGCTGGGAAATGTGGCGGCTATGAAAAGATTGAAGGCGGGAGAAGGGCCGGCTGAAGTGCTTCAGGCAGGCCTGCCTGAAATGCAGGATTTTCTGGCTAAAAGAAGAAAAGCTTTGATCTATGATTCAATACAAGACTTAAGAAAGCGAGGCAATGATGTCCCCAGCGGTTCGCAGAAAAAAGAGAAAAGATGAGATCAAAGTTTCAGTTGCCCCTTTGCACAACATGGCGGACTACAAGGCCTGTGAAGACATCCAACGGGAAGTTTGGCATTCGCAGGACTTGGACATATTCCCGGCCCAGATGCTGCTCGTGGCATCCCGCACCGGCGGTATTTTGCTTGGGGCTTACAACAGTCTTGGCGATCTCATAGGGTTTGCTTTCAGCATCCTTGGCGTCTTGAATGGGGAACCCATCCAACACTCCTGCATGCTTGCGGTGCGCGCGGCATACAGAAATTTCGATGTCGGGTTCAAGCTGAAACTGGCGCAGAGGAAAGAAGCATTGAAGCGCAAGATCACGGCAGTGACATCATCCTTTGACCCGGTGCTGCCGATGAACGCATACTTCACTCTGGGAAAACTGGGAGCGCGGGCAACTGCCTATGAAGAAAATTTCTGCGGGGAAACGACCAGTTCCTCCGATCGGGGGTTGCCCACGGACAGGCTGATGACCTATTGGGATCTCGATAGCAATTCTGTAATCGGCCGCCTCGATGCAGGGCCGCAGCGCCATGATTTTCGCAAAGAGCTGAAACAGTACACCATTATCAATCATTTAGATGAGGTTGCGCCTGGAATGGCAAACTCCTCTGCTGTTAAACTGAACTGCACAGAGGACCAGTTCTTATTTGAAGTGCCCTACAATCTTCCGGAAATTAAAAGCCGGGACCTGGGCATGGCGCTCGAATGGCAGGGAAAACTCCGGCAGGCATTCCGTCACTATTTCAAAAAAGATTATGTGGCCACTGATTTTTGGGTAATGGAACAGGACGGCCGACTACGCGCTTTCTACTTCCTTGAAAAAAACAAATAAAGTTGGAGACTTGGAGACTTGGAGTCTTAGAGTGACTCTAGCGTACATCCAAGACTCCAAGATAAACATCTTTGCATACTGAATCTTACGAAATTGATGAAGGCGCCGGCTACGTCGGCTATTGTGAAGCATTCGATCTTATCTGCTCAAACATCCGGCCGTTGGGTGTTGAGAAATTGCCGCTGAGCCTTAGCGCCAATCGCATCGCTGCCAGGAATGCAACCGCTCTTGTGAGCTACCCTTCGATTGATGCTTCACTCAAAGACGGCTTTGCTGTGAAATCTGCCGATGTGGCGCTTGCGAAAAGGGAAGTGCCGATTTCCCTCAAGCTGGCCGGATCCGTTTTCGCCGGCTCAACCCTTGTGGTTCAATTGAAATCCGGTGAGGCTGTAAAAGTTTGCACGGGCGCCCCGATTCCATCGGGAGCGGAAGCGGTTGTATCCGGAGAATTCTGCGAAGAAGTTTCAAATAAAAATGTTTACATCCGGGCGGATGCCGAAGTAGGCCGGAACATTCTTCAGAAGGGGAGCGAAGTTGCAGCCGGCTCCGTTGTTGTTGCCGAAGGCGGGGTCTTTCTTCCCGGCATTATGGGGTTAGCGGCCGCCGCGGGGATCAGCGAGGTTTACGCATACCGGCGTGCGAAGGCTGCGATTGTATGTATCGGCGATGAAATTGTTCTGCCGGGCCAAGAGATCCGCCCGGGTCAAGTTTATGCCAGTAATCTTGTTGCAATAAAAGCCTGGCTGAATTCTTTCGGCATTGATTGCCGGACCTCGGTGGTAAGGGATAACGCGCCGGCTATCGCTTCGGAAATAGAAAAGCAGTTGTTGGAAGCGGATGTTCTTCTGACCAGCGGCGGCGCGTGGCTGAGCGCGCGCGACCTCGTAGTCGGCGTGCTTGTCGAACTCGGATGGCGGCAGGGATTCCATCATCTGCGCATGGGACCGGGAAAGGGAGCTGCTTTTGGATTGTGCGGAGATAAGCCGGTATTTTGTCTCCCCGGGGGGCCGGCCAGCAACGAGATGGCTTTTCTTCAGCTGGCGTTGCCTGGAATCCTGCGCATGTCGGGGGACAATCGCCCTCCACTGCAATCTGTTCCGGCTCGGCTTTCAGAAAATTTGCAAAGCCGGCATCGAGACTGGACCGAGTTCAAGGATGCCGTGTTGTCCCGGGATTCGAGTGGCGGCTACGATGTCAAATCGCACCGGGGCGGCAGTCGCTTGCAAGCCATCGCCGGCGCCAACAGCCTTATCTGCATTCCCGAGGGGACCGAAGTTTTAAAGACCGGTGAGGTTATCCCGGTCCAACTCAAACACCCGGTGCGGTCTTTGACCTAGGTCCAAGGTTATTCAACAACCCGGATGCCTTTGTCTTCTCACCCGGAGATTGATATCGCGTTTTTTGCGAGCCCCTGGGGCGTCAGGCAATTGAAGTGAGATCTGGATGCCATGCGCGTTAGGCTAAGAGAGAGCAAGGCTAGGAGCCTGTCCGAGTATTAGGAGGGGCCGCGTTCCTGGCTTCGCGTGGGCAGATGCAAGGCGCCGCATCGCCTC
>JAHFUH010000175.1:0-2250 GCA_023265215.1 Acidobacteriota bacterium | reverse complement strand
ATCGCCTCCTCCTCGCGCCTTGCGCTCGCGCTGGGCCGCTGCGCGGACTCAGATCGTGCAAGCCCCATGCGCGCGACCCCTCCTAATACTCGGACAGGCTCCTAGCGCTGAAAGCGCGGCGCAGCAAAGCCCAGGGCAAGGCCGCAAAGCGGCCGAAGCCCTGGGTTAAGACGCGAAAGAGAAAAAGCCCTGTAAGGGCGACACAAGCCAACTGTGCCGCCCTTACAGGGCTCCTTTTACATTCCCTTCTGTACCCAGGGTTTCGGAGCCCGCTACCGCGTGCACCTTCACCCTGGGCTCTGCTGCGCCGCGCCTTTGGCGCTCCGGCAATGCGGCTTAGCTTGACGCGCATGCTCTTCAGGGCTCAACATTGATTCTCACTCCAAAATATTCGAATCTGGTTCTGACCCGCATGAGTCGCGCCGAATCTGACACAATCTGAATTGGGGAACACTGCTGCCTGGCCTAGGCCGCCTTCACCACGGGACGCTGCGAATTAAGCAATATTTATATTCCGATTAGAAATTCTACTTATTTAATTTAATCAGGTAAACCCCCGGCTTTGCCGGGGGACTCACAGAGTTTGACAATTCCGGGAGTGTACAACAGAGTCTCCCGACCGTGAACCGCCCAAAGTCACACGGCAAGGAGACTCTTATGAACGATGTAGCAAGCCAAAAACACACGCGATGGGAATGCAAATACCATGTTGTTTTCATCCCGAAACGCAGGAAAAAGTTGATCTATGTTCAGTTGCGGAAGGAACTCGGTGCAGTTTTCAGGGAACTGGTTCAGCATCGAGAGGGCACGGTGGAGGAGGGCCATCTGATGGGAGATCATGTGCATATGTTGGTTTCAATTCCACCGAAGTATTCGGTTTCGCAAGTGGTAGGGTACATCAAGGGAAAGAGCGCAATTCACATTGCGAGAACCCACATGGGGCGGCGACAGAATTTCGTGGGGCAGCACTTTTGAGCGCGTGGCTATTATGTTTCGACGGTTGGGCGAGACGAAAAGACCACCCGGGAGTATATACGAAAACAGGAGGAAGCAGACGAACGCGCTGGTCGACCAAAAATGTTCGATTAATAGGGTGCCGCTTTGAGCTGTTCATATATCAAGCCTCCGGCTTTGCCCACACTGTTATACACAAGTCGGCCTTAAAAGGCTTTTATTTGCAATAGTTCCAGACGAGCGTTTTATTAAAGCCGCGCATAAGGTCGTATAACCGTCAAAAAGGGCATATTGACCTATGGAAACAATTATCACTGACCTCCGCCCAATGACTTGTGTATAACAGTGTGGGCAAAGCCGGAGGTCACTGACTCAGATTTGAGCGGTTTGTCGCCTGCATAGTGGCACCGATTGATTGCAATTCTGAAATCCTGAGGAGGGCCCTTGGAATCTGCGGTAAATGCCGTTCGGGAAAGCGCAAGAGCGCAATAATTGCGGAGCACTGGAGCGAAACTGTAAATTCAATAAATTTCGCTAGTTGGTTGATATAATTGAAGTACTGCTTGACACTGCGATGGTGGGAACGTATGATATTTCCCTTATCGCGGGGTGGAGCAGTCTGGTAGCTCGTTGGGCTCATAACCCAAAGGTCCTGGGTTCAAATCCCAGCCCCGCAACCAAGCCATAATAAAATCCAAATTGATTATAAGGTAAGTAAAATCAAGGGGCTGCAAGGCCCCTTAGGTTTTTTGCGGGCGCCATCGAAACGGTCTAAATATAGCCCCAAATGGCATCCCATCAAAACCCATCAACAACTCGGTTCCGCTCGAAAAAAGCGAGATGAAATTGCTCATGCAAAGCGGACTTCTGCAAATCAACTTCATATTCGTAACGATCCAGGTGCCAGAGCAAAATGGTAGATGATTCGTCAATTGGATCTAGGGGTGGCCATTCTTACGGGTCACTTTTACGGTTTGCTCGTAATATGGATTAAAATCCAAGCCCAACTTCCCACATGGCCACCGTCTAGGAGCCCGTCCGAGTATTAAGAGGGTTCGCGTTCCTGGCTTCGCGCGAGCAGATGCAAGGCGCCGCGACGCAGGCGATGTGGGAACATCGTCGAGGAGCGGCAACGCAGCAGATGCCCGCGCGAACCCTCCTAATACTCGGACAGGCTCCTAGAGCAACAATTTCGCTATGCCCTTGTCAGCTTTCGCAAATGCGACGCCCAAAAGTGTCACACCGTTGTTGGCATTGACTTCGGCTTTGTTGGATACAGCAATTCCTCCACCTCCT
>JAHFUH010000174.1 GCA_023265215.1 Acidobacteriota bacterium | reverse complement strand
GCATTTTGTCCAGAAATTGCAATATAACAGCGTCTGCCGGCGAGACGCCGGCGCTCCCAGGGCGCTTCATTTAATTCGTCACATCTACCGGCATGACTCGCACTTCCGATTACACCTCGTATCCCTCACTAATATTTGGAGACATAAATTGAGATTCGTGACGCTGGGGGACGCGGAATACGCGGAAAAATACCAAAATAATTTGACTGCATAATGAGAAAAGATTAGATTGTGCGCCGGACTATTGGAGGTTCTCCAGTATGGATCTAGACCAATGTGCATGTTCCGGCAAGACTCTGGCGCGGCTCCTGGCTCCTGCCATGCTGGCGTTGCTCGCCCGTGGAAAAGCCCACGGATACGAAATTGTCCAGCGGCTGCACGATCTGGAAATGTTCGTCGAGGTTCCTCCCGATACCAGCGGGGTATATAAAGCTTTGAAGCTTATGGAAGAAAAGGGACTGGTTTCCGCCCACTGGGAGTTCGGCAATGCAGGACCGGCAAAGAGGAGCTATGCCCTGACAAGGGACGGCTTGGCTTGTCTGCAAAGATGGACCGAAACTCTGGAAAATTATCGGGCTCAGATCGATGGATTGCTGGCTATTCTCGATTTGAAAAGAAAATTACCGGCGGGCAATCGTGCCCAGAAATGCTGTTGCCGGCGGCAAAAAATTAAAAACGCTTGTTGAACGGATAATTCAGATGAAAAAACTTCAATTCTCTTTCTTGATGCAACTTCTGCTTATTCTCACCTGCTTTGCAATCAACCCTGATTTTAGCTGTGCCCAGGACGGCAAGAGCGACGAACGCAAATCATCCGCAGCCGGTAATGATAAGAATCCGCTCATGGCCGCGCCGGTGACAATTACCGTAACGGCTCAAAAGGAATCCGAACCAGCGCTGACGATTCCTCTAAGCATCACGGCAGTTCCCGAAGGCACAATTACGGACGCGAATATTCAAGCGGTGAAACAGGCGGCCGATTACGCCCCCAATATTTTTATCAATGAATTCTCAGCCAGGGCGCTGAGCAATCCGTATTTCCGGGGCATTGGCGGAAGCCCGACCAATCCCGGGGTAAGCATCATGATTGATGGCGTACCGCAACTCAACAGTTACTCCTCCAATATCGAACTGGTAAATGTCGGCCAAATCGAATTCGTGCGCGGGCCCGAAGGCGCCCTGTATGGACGGAATACCGTGGGAGGTTTGATCAACATCACCAGCCGCGACCTTTCGAATACCTGGACTGCACAGGGGCAAAGCGAATTCGGGAATTATAATCTCCGCGATGGGCGCGCTTCCGTTTCCAGCCCTCTTCTGAAGGATCGCTTCGGCATAAGCCTGGCCGGCGGCTATTCCTCGCGTGATGGCTACACCGTGAATGACTTCCAAGGCCGCGATCTGGACAGCCGAGAAGCGGGCTTCGGAAAAGGCCAGCTGCTTTTTAAGGTCAACGACCGGCTAAAATTCAGACTCATTTATTCAGGTGAACATGACAACGATGGGGATTATGCACTCGGCGATCTCGCGTATATCCAAAAAAATCCCAACCATGTGAGCCGTGACTTTGCGGGCTACAACCATCGGACCGTCGATTCTACTACTCTTATAGCTGACTATCATGGAAACAAGATAGACTTCTCTTCCATTACGGGAGGCGTTTGGTGGAGAAACCACGCCCTTACAGATCTGGATTATCAAACGCCCACTTTTCTAAACGGTGGTATTTCTGCAATTCGAAATAATGTGGAAACGCAGCACCAATTCACGCAAGAGTTTCGTTTTGCCTCTTCGAAAGACAAGCCGCTTAAATTGAGCGATGCGTTGAATGTAAACTGGCAGGCTGGAGTTTTTATATTCAATCAAGACTACCAACAGAATGCCGTGAATGACATTTCCAGTGCTTTTAATTTTTTCCCGAGGATGGTGCTCTCGTCTTCCTCTGTATTGGATGATTCGGGCGTCGGCCTGTATGGAAAAGCTAAGTTCACGGCATGGAATAAACTCGATATTGCCGCCGGCTTGCGTTTTGATTATGAAAGCAAAAACTCCGATCTTGCATCAACCGTCAATCCGTTAAAGAGCTTCAGCAACAGCTTTCACGAAGTCTCGCCGCAATTCAGCGTGGCATATCGATTTGCTCCCAATCAAATATCTTATGCCGCTGTTTCTCGCGGCTATAAAGCCGGAGGTTACAACCCTGCACCAACCAGCGCACGCACTCCGGCTGGAACAGAATCGTATGACGCTGAGCGCGCATGGAACTATGAACTGGGACACAAAGCAAGTTGGCTGCAGAACCGGCTGGAAACAACCTTTGCGCTTTTTTACATAGACTGGCAGAATCTCCAGCTGAATCAGCAGATCCCGTTCAGCGGCGGCAACTACTTCATTGGAAACGCAGGCAGAGCCAATAGCAAAGGCCTGGAATTTGAAACAAAGTACCATCCACTTTCCTGGTGGGAGTTGTTCGGCACGGTAGGTTATACCCATGCACAATTCCTCCTGGGCAGCCGCGCCTATGATGCGAATAGGGACGTGAATCAAATGGTTAGCGGAAATACTCTTCCTTATACGCCAACCTTTACTGCAAATATGGGCACCCAGATATCCTGGTCGCCATGCCGCGCTGCAAGCCTTTACCTGCGGGTTCAAGTGTCCAGGGTAGGCGAATTTCAATACGACGCAACTAATATAGTGAGCCAGCCGGATTATCAATTGGCTAATTTCCGCGGCGGCGTGCGCACCAAACATTGGTTCGCCGAAGGCTGGGCGGACAATGCCTTTGACGCTCGCTATGTGCCTATTGCCATTCCATATGCTCAACTGGGAGCGCCCTCGGGGTATGTCGGCGAAAGCGGCGCGCCTGTGACTTACGGCCTGCGGGCAGGTATCAATTTAAAATAGCTTTTTCGGAAAATATAAATGCTACCCAGGTATAGAGTGAATGGCGAAGAGATCGATTCGCTGGACCTCAAGATCCTCCTCATCACCAAAGGCGCCAGTGTTTCCGCCGATGTTTACGAGCAGTTCGCAAAGACGCACCGCATTTCTCCGAATCCACTCGAATGCAACTGCCTCGTCCTTCCGGGCAATATTGTGGTTCATATGACGGACGTTGGGCCGGCATCCCCTTTCCGTTTGGGAATTGCGGCGAATGGAAACGCTCTCCTGTCCTATCAAAACGCACCTGTAACGGAAGTTTCGTTCCCGCCCAAAACTGATTTCTATCGACAACTCACATCAAGCAGCCGGCCCTTCCTTGGGATGGCGGTGTTGCAGGGCTTGGACGTATTGTCCTTTCCTTATCTATGGTCATGCCATCATGCGCAATCCGGACAAGCTTGCCAGTTCTGCCATTGCGGCAGCTTTAGTGAACAACTTGCGCGGGAAGGAAACCCGGAGCCTTCCTTCCCGACGCCGCAGGATGTGGCGGAAGTCGTCGAATATGCATTTAAAATCGAGCACCTGGCGCAATACGTCCAAATAACAGGCGGGTCTTTAGTGAATTCGGAGTTGGAATGCCGCCGGGCTTTCGAAGCGCTGCTTGCGATCCACGGCATTGCCGGCTTCGAAAAAATTCCCAGCGAAATTTCGGTTTTCACATCGCCTCTCAATGACCCGGCCTTGATTGACCAATTGTTCGAAGCCGGCGCCGATCGGGTTGCATGTGACATCGAAGTGTGGGATGAAGAATTGGCCCAACGCATTTGCCCCGGCAAAGCACCGGCCGGCAGCCGCGAACGCCATCTTAAGACGCTGACGCATATCGCCGATAAATATGGGCCGAATAAAGCGGGCAGCGCTTTCGTGGTTGGAGTTGAGCCGGTGGAGAGTTTTCTGGCGGGCGCCGAATTTCTTGCCGGCCGCGGCATTGTTCCAATCGTTTCAATTTGGATGCCGCACGGCAGGCCCGTGATGGGAAAGAGCGAAGCACCGGGATTGGATTATTACCGCAAAGTCCGGGATGGCATCGCCGAAATTTTTTACAAATACAAGATTGAACCGCCCGGCGGGGCGGGATTCAACGTATGCATCTGCCGCGACACCTATAATCACTGCATATAAAATAAAAAGCAGCCACGGATTTTACCGGACTTTTCACAGCAATTTACGTGCGGTTTCAAAATATCCCTACCCAACGAGGCCCGAAGGGCCGCCAGTAAGTAGGCCCGGCCGTCAGGCCGGGATAATGGACAGAACAAAGTTGAGCGCCGAAGGTGCGGCACTTTGGATGTATCGCACCTTCGGCGCTCTTTTCAGGACAATCAAAATCCCGGCCTAACGGCCGGGCCTATTCACTTCCGGTCCTTCGGACCTGGAATCAAATGAATTTATTATTGTCACGCCTTGGGACCAAGGAAGCGCGTGTTGTCGGGCGAGCGCTTGGTGATCCCGACTTTGTCAAAATAATCGAGAAGCGGTAGAGCATACTTGCGCGTGGCGTTTATGAGATATTTAAACTGCACGCTTTCAAGCCGCTTTTCTTTTTTGAGATGATCCACAACCAGCTGCTTGGCTTTGGCCAGGGCATCCGAGTGAAAATACAAATCTCCGCCGACGCGCACCAGGAGTCCGTGTTCTGTCAGAAGGCGCAGGGCGTCTTTGGCCTCTTTAGCGTTCAACCCGCAAACGGCCATGATCTCAGACGGGTCCGGCGGGCTGAACATTCGCTGCAGAAAAATTGATTCCACCTGCTGCATGCGTTTCTGCTCGGCAGGGTCGAACCTGACGTTATGCTCCGCCAGGCACACTCGTCCTTCAAGAATACGGACCTTGCCCTCGGCTGCAGCAGTGTTGAGCAGCTTCTGGAAAACCGGCTTGAGTAACACAGATTCCTTCTGGCAGGATTCAATGTCCATTCCGGGGCTTGCAGGCTCTGTCTTGTGATAAAGAGAAAGCCGATCCAGAAACTGCCTCTTGAGCTCGTCCACATTTCGAACATGGATGAAAAGCCCCTGATCGAGAGTCATCACGGCCCCGGTTTCCACAAGCGCCTGCAATATTTTTTCAGTTCCGGGCAAAGTCTTCTTGATCCTCTGAGCTACAGCTTTGGCAGTGAGAGTGTAATCCTGTACATTGCGGATCACATATTCCGCAAAGGCTGCATCGTCTTGCACTGCAACAGCGCGCTGCCTGGCGTCCTCAAGGATCTCCGGCCTGCTGCGCCGAAGTTTCCGCTCCAGAGCTTCGATAACAAAGCCTCCGCCAATAGTCTGGACAGGCGAGAGACTGCGCAGAATAAATCGATCAAGAGGCGCAGCCACTATGGGCGCGTTGACCTGGATCTGGACAAGCGATTGTTCGCCGCTGAGGACGCGATCTCGCTCGAGCATATAAACGACCGCCGTGTTTTCCGATGTGCCCGTGTGGAATTTGACCGATGACCCGTTCTTGATAAAGACGCCTTCCAGCGGCAGAATATCGAGCCGGCACAGGTACCAGGCGCTGGGCGCGAACCAGCCTTCAACCGTAATAACGTCCCCGCGGGAAATCGCGTTTTGATCCCACTGCGGCACGTTAATCGCCGCACATTGGCCGCACTGCACCCGATCCGCCTGGGCTTGATATACCTGAATCGCTTTAATCCGGCCGGTTGCACTCTGCGGGTGCACAATCACTTGATCGCCCAAACCTGCGGCGCCGCTGACCGGAATGCCCGATACAATCGTTCCATACCCTTTCACAGAGAAGGTTCGCTCCACAGGCAGGCGGAATATCCCATCCGTGTGTTTGGGCGTTAAGCTCTGTACCAGGCTGTTGAGCCCTTCGTAAAATTTTTCGAATCCCTGGCCGGTAATATTTGAAAACGGAAACATGGGAGCGTTCTGCAGGAAGGTCCCCTGGAGATAAGAGCGAATTTCATTGCTGACTTTTTCGATGCGTTCGGGCAGAACCTTGTCCACTTTAGTTAAAACCACCACGCCGTGCTGCACGCCCAATAACGATAGGATGTCCAGATGCTCTCGTGTCTGCGGCATCACACCATCGTCCGCTGCGATCACGAATATCACGGCGTCAATCCCGGTGGCCCCGGCCACCATGGTTTTGACAAAGTCTTCATGGCCGGGCACATCCACAATACCTACCTCGATGTCCGCTATCCTCCATGGAGCGAACCCCAGCTCTATGGACATTCCACGTTCCTTTTCCTCTTTAAGCCGATCCGTTTCACACCCAGTCAGGTTTTTGACCAGAGCCGTTTTGCCGTGGTCTATGTGGCCGGCAGTGCCAAGCGTGATGTTCTTCTGGTTCATATTTTCTACCCGCTGTTTAATTACAGGATTTGGCTCAAGGCCTGGATAAGAACAGCATCTTCCCCCTTGAGCAGCGTTCTGGGATCGATCAGCACCTGCTCATTTTGAATCCTCGCAATGATCGGGGGCTGATACCGGCGCAGTTTGATGGTTAAGTCCTGGGCAGACATATTCTTCGGCACAATTGTTATCACGGTGGTAGGCAGATTCTGGGTGGGCAGGGAACCGCTGCCGGTCTGGGAAAAACCGGGGGATGCGCTGATCTCCGCACGGGTCTGCGCATTGTTCAGTTGCGCAACGATAGAATCAGCGGCGGACTTCAGATCTTCCGGCTTGCGCAGGATCATCTCCAGCGTAGGAACGCGCTGTTGGGCGAGTTTCAAGTCCAGGAAAAGCCTGAGCGTGGCTTCCAACGCGGCAAATGTCAATTTGCCGATGCGCACGATGCGGGCGAACTGGTTCTTGCGGATTGCCTCGATCAGATCCGCCCTTCCCAGGATGATGCCTCCCTGCGAAGCGCCGATCAATTTATCCGCGCTGCTGGTGATTAGATCTGAACCCGCAGCCACCGATTGCTGCAGTGTAGCCTCAGGCTCAAAACCAAACTGCGACATATCCACCAGGGATCCCGCACCTACATCGTCAATCAACACCAGTCCGCGACTGTGGGCGATGCGGATCATTTCCTCCAGAGGCACCTCGGAGGTAAATCCCTGGATTTTATAGTTGCTTGGATGCACACGCAGAAGGGCGGCGGTGTTCTCTGTGATGGCCCTTTCATAATCCCTGGCATGAGTCTTGTTGGTAGTGCCAACCTCCACCATTTTTGCGCCGCTGAAGGCCATAACGTCAGGAAGCCTGAACTCTCCGCCGATCTCCACAAGCTGGCCTCTGGACACAATCACTTCTTTGCCCTTCGCAACTGTGTTGAGAACAATTGCGGTGGCTGCCGCATTGTTATTGACCACAGTGGCCGCTTGAGCCCCGGTCAGACGGCGCAGCAGCAACTCCACCCCTTCGTCTCTGCGCGACCTCTGGCCTGTAGTCAGCCCAACCTGGAGCCTGGAGTAACCGGTTAGTTCCTCCTGGATCTCGGCCAGCGCCTCCGGTGCAAGGACAGCGCGCCCCAGGGCTGTGTGCAAAATTATTCCGGTGGCATTGATCACCTTTTCATAAAACGGTTTCTTGAGCGATTCCAGCGCGTTCAGGGCTCGATTAAGAGTTTCCCGGAACAGGGTTTCCCTGTCCATTTCACGGTAGTCGCCCTTTATTACTTTGGCTCTGACTTGCTCTTTTGCTTCGCGAATGATTTGGGTCACAATCTCCGCATCAAAGCTGCCGCCGGCAGACTGAACTTCCGCAGTATTAAGCAGCACATCCACAGAGGGCAAGTTTCGCAGAGCCTGATTATTTTGATTTTCCATAGGTCACCCGAGTAGTTCAGAATATAGATACTAATAAGTCCATCAGTAAGCAAAGTAGACGCGGCGTCTCGCCGCGTAGCTCAGCCCCATAAATCGCATGTTGCACGCGGCGAGACGCCGCGTCTACTTTAAAACTCATGCGCTGTCGTCTTATATATGAACTCAGACGTACCGACGTCAGGAACTCAGACTCAAGTAAAACCAGCGGTGGGCTTGCATGTTCGCATACGTTTGCCAGTTCCTATAATCAGGCTTTTGCGAAATGCCAAATCAGTTTTCAACATAAATGCAGTATAAACTTCTTTGCTTCCGGAGTGTTCGATTTATTTCCCAGTTTGCGAATCTGCACCGGCGATGGCGTACAGCCAGTTGTTGTTCATGATGTAGAGCACTCCGTTGGCAGCCACGGGCGTGCTGTGGATTTGGCTTCCCATATTGATTTTCGCAATCTTTTTGAGCTTTTTCCCCGCCTGAAATACGGCAACGTCGCCATCCTCGTCTCCCAGGTAGACCTTGCCATCCGCCACTAATGGGGAGCCCCACACCGCTGCGAGCACGTCGGAACTCCAGTATGGTTTTCCCGTTTCGACATCCAGGCAATATAGGAATCCTCTGAAATCGGAGATGTAAACCAGCCCATCTTCTATTGCGGCAGTGGAGATGGATCGACCCAGTTTGTCGTTATGCCAAATGAGCCCGCTTTCGGTAATATCCCCGCTCTTGGTGGGGTCAATACAGTACATGTGCCCGGGACCGGAGCCATGCTCCGGGTCTTGTCCTGTGGCGATAAATATTTTGTTGTTGAAAAAGACAGGGGTCGCAATTCCGTCATTGCGCGTCTTCGGCCAGACAGCGGTCTTCGGGTTGAGGTCGAACTTCCAGATCTTATCGCCCGTGCTCGCGTTGAAGCCGTAAAGCCATCCATCGCCCCCGGAAAAAAATGCCTGCATAATCCCGTTTACCTGTCCAAGAGCGGGAGAGGACCACTGTCCGTGCAGAATCCGGTCGCCTGGTGAGTTGTCCTGCCAAACCACTTTGCCGGAGTTTTTGTTTACCGCTATGAAGCTGGGAGCTTGCGGCGAATGAACTGTCTCGTGATTTTCTGCGCGGCCGTTCGAAGTTTCCAGAAACACAAGATCCCCCCAGACAGCCGGCGAGGAGTTGGCCATGTTGTGCTGGTAGACGCCCAACTCCTTCATCATATCGAGCTTCCAGATGATGTCCGCGTCCCGTTTACTCTTGTAGGTTTCGCCCTGGAACGGCCCGTCGTTCCTGTCGTCAAGAAATCCCTCGGCATCCAGGCATACAAGCTCGCCCCGGTTCGTTACGTAGTAGACGCGATTCCCATCCACCGCAGGAGAGGAGCAGACCCCCTGCTCGGGCCAGTCGTTCGCCGGACCTGAATCAAGCTTGTCGCTGACCGCCTGCCACAGGAATTCGCCGTCGGATTCGCGGAAGCACATTAAAATACCCTTATCCCCCTGGACGTCGGGATTCCTCGGATTGCC
>JAHFUH010000691.1 GCA_023265215.1 Acidobacteriota bacterium | reverse complement strand
TCATTACCAACCGCAAGGTTTTTAAATTGCACGGCGATTTGTTTCTGAAATCGCTTCGTCGCGCATACGGCGAAGTCCCGGTCATTTTTATCGGCGACGGGGAGAGGTACAAAAATCACACAACTTTGTTCGGCATATACAACGGCATGTTTCGCGCAAATGCGGACCGGCGTTCCTGGATCCTTGCCTTTGGCGGGGGAGTAATCGGAGATATCGCGGGATACGCCGCCGCAACTTTCATGCGCGGGATCCGCTACGTGATGGCGCCGACAACGTTGCTGGCCCAGGTCGACAGCTCGATCGGAGGAAAAGTCGCCATCAATGTACCACAAGGAAAAAACCTGGTTGGCTCCTTCCATCAGCCTGCCACCGTCCTGTCTGACACAGACGTGCTGTCGACGCTGCCGGAAAGGGAGTTGGCGTCCGGGCTCTATGAGGTGGTCAAATGCGGCGCGATCGGTTCCGAATCCCTGCTTCGCTATGTGGAGCGCCATCTTTCCGAAATTCTGAGCTGCCGGCCGCAGACTCTGGCGCATATCGTAACGGAAGCGGCGCGCATCAAAGCCGAAGTTGTAGCCCGCGATGAAAAGGAGAGCAGTCTCCGGATGATTTTGAACTATGGCCACACCGTCGGCCACGCCCTGGAAACTGCAACTTCGTATGGAAAATTCAAGCATGGAGAAGCCGTCGCGTGGGGAATGATTGCTGCGATCGGATTCGGAAGAGAATTGGGCTTGCTGCGGTCGGATGAGGCGGCCCGGCTTGCCGGGATAATCCGGAAAATCAGCCGTCTTCCATCCATCGGCGGTATTTCTTTGAACCGCCTGTGGAATGCACTTGTCAGGGATAAGAAGTTTCAATCGGGCGGCATTCGCATGGTTTTTCTTCCGCGGCTGGGAGATGCGCGGATCCTCACATCAGTGGATCCCTCGAACCTGAGGCAGTTTCTGGGAAGATTCGTGCAGTCCAAAGGGGAACTCGGTTTTTAGAGCAGACGCGGCGTTTCGCCGCGCAATATCAAAATTCGAACGCGGTGAAACGCCGCGTCTGCTGGAATGGCGATGGCGGAAGAAGCAGAAAAGTCAATCAGGGTCCGCAAAATGTTCGGGGCGATCGCAGGCCGATACGATTTTCTAAACCATTTTCTTTCCGCCAATTTTGACCGCTTCTGGCGGCAAGCTTGCGTCCGCGAAGTTGCCAAGAGACTTCCATCCGGTATTTCGAGGATTGTCGACGTTGGGTGCGGAACGGCGGACCTTTCACTGGCTTTCTCCGGCATGGGGCCTGTGTTTGGCTGCGATTTCTGTCAGCCAATGCTGCGCATCGGCGCTGAAAAAGTGAGCAAGAAACATATCCATCCGATATCGTTGCTGGGCGCCGATGCTCTTGCGTTGCCATTTTTCAGTGAATCCTTTGACGTAGCCGTCTCGGCATTTGTCCTGCGAAATCTCTCCGACATGGATCAGGGCCTTCGGGAAATGCGGCGTATTCTGCGCCCCGGAGGAGTCCTGGGAATTCTTGATTTCGGCATACCGCAAAATTCGATGATGGCCGGGCTATACCGTTTTTACTTTCAGAAAATCCTGCCGAAACTGGGGAATTTGATTTCCGGCGTGAATGGTCCGTACGGGTATCTGCCGAATAGCGTTGAGTCGTTTCCGCCTGCCGGGGAATTGAAGCGGATGATTGAAGACGCAGGCTTCCGCGATGTGGAATACAGGCTTCTGACCGGCGGAGTGGCCGTGCTGCTGGTTGCCAGTTGTTAGAAGGTAGGCGCGGCGTTCCGCCGCGTGCCTTGGTTTCTTGAATGACTCTGCAGCTTGTCAGGCGGTTCTGAGTAAGGAAGCCACGACTGCGTCCGGCACGCTAATCATTATGAACCAGTCTTTCGGATAAAGATAATCTTCCCCGCTTTCGTCAACAATCCGTAGATCACCATTTTTCTCAGCATCGGGATCAGGGAGAACCCGGTAGATTTTGTGCCGTTCCAAAGACACTGCATATCCGTCATTTTTCAGGCAAACCGCAAATTCGGATTCGATTTTCTTGTCTTCAGGCATAGGTTTATCATTCAAGGTATCGTTTCCTTTTTAGTTCTTTCCTGCCAACGCCATGCGCTTCGTACCAATGGATTTCAGCTTTAACCACTCGACCATTTTTTAGGCGAACCGTGGTCACCCCTTTCATTTTGCGCCATCATCCGCTGCCATATTGCTTCTGTAACCGTGAAAGCTCCCGGATATTGCCGCCAATGCTTATCGTTTCAATCTGTGTAATCTCTTCCAGTATATCAAAATCCAACATGACGCACCCGCAGGCAATTGTCTTCAACAGGATTATGCTTGGATTGCTGATATAAAATGGATATGGCTTAAGCAGCCGCTCATCCCGGCACCCAGAGCGTAAACAGTGGCTCACGATAAGTTAGTTCAGCCCTATGTCACTTCCCGAGCCAGCCGGGCAGAGCGCCGCTCTTGCGGGCTTCTTTTTCCAAATCCGAAAGCGCACTGACGGCTTTTTCCAGGTTGGCTTTGTTCAAATCCTGCTCGTAAATTGTCTTTTGAATGTCCTTTTGGACCGTCTCCCTGGCGAAACCATCGTCGATGTTGTAGAACTTCGTCTGAAGATCGGCCATTTTCAGCGTTAAAGCTCTGCTCTCATCTTCCAGGCTTTTCACCTTCTGGCGAGCCTCCGATATTGATTTGCGCCAGAAACTCTCCGGCCTGCCCTGAAAATCCACAGGTTCATCGGGATCCGTCTGTGTTTCTTTAGCTGCCGTAGACCGGCTTCCTGCAGGCGAGCCTTCCTTTTTATCCCCTTCAGGCTTGGCCGCTTCATCGGACTTCTGGTTTTCAGGTTGAGTGCTTTCGTTATTTTGGACGGGCTGTTCGTCTATGATCACCTTGACTTCGCCCTTAATTCCTTCCCGGCGATTTTTCTCCTTGTTCGCGAGGTCGCCGAGCGACTGTGAATATGCCGCTGAAATGAATATGAAAAAGAATGCAGGCAGAAGCGTGACAAATTTTCTCATGATCGCACTCCCATTTGTGCCACTCATACTATTTGATTAATATCCTGC
>JAHFUH010000690.1 GCA_023265215.1 Acidobacteriota bacterium | reverse complement strand
CGACGATTTTTTCCCTGGTATCGTTTTTTGCAAATGTTGCCGGTTCCATGAGCACGGCTCTATTTTCCGACACTGTCGTCTACGGGGAGTGGAAATCAGGCAAGAACATCAGAGCCTTTATCATGGCGCTGGCAGTTTTCTCTGTCAAAATAGGCCTCTTGTTCCGAAGCGCGGTCCTGGCGATAGGGCTGACGGGAATAGGATTTGTTGCCAATACGGCTCCCGTCCACAGGGTCGTTAGCGGTATCAGCGCAATCATGACGCTCGTACCGGCAGCAGCATGTGTGATTGGCGTGATTATTTTCTACTATGGATACAAAATTGAAGATAAAGATGTCCTGCAGATGCAGGACGAAATTTCTGCACGAAAAGCCGGCGAGCCGGCAAATTGTTAATTTCTGTCGCTCTTTTTCCTTCGCCGGTTCGCCGGGGGCTCGGGGAAGTCGGTCGACGCCAAATAAAAGCATGCAGTTATACCATAACTATGGTCCAATACAGCCATATTTATGGTATGATTGAATCCATGAAAACCACAGTGGAGATTTCTGATGAGCTGTTTCAGCAGGCGAAAGAATATGCCGCACGCATGGGCATTCCAATGCGCGAGGTAATCGAGCATGGATTACATCTTGCCATGAATTCAAAAAAAATCTCTCAGCGCCCCTTCCGGCTCAAGACAGTAACGACCAAAGGAGAGGGATTGGTTTGCGACGGGGACTGGAGTGTCCTGAGGTCTTTCATATACGAGGGACACGGCGAATGATCGCAGTCGATACAAACATCCTTGTGTATGCGGTGCGAGAAGACTCACCGTGGCACAAAGCAGCGATAGCTTGCATGCGTGATCTCGCCGAGGGATCGTCGACCTGGGCAATCCCCTGGCCTTGCATCCACGAGTATATCGCCGTTGTCACTCACCCCCGCATTTATAAACCGCCGACACCTCTTCGCGATGCCTTGCTTCAAGTGGATTATTGGATTGAGAGTCCCGGGTTGCGGTTGTTGGGGGAAGGGTTAAACTACTGGGATCATCTGAAGGAAATACTGAACACCAGCAAAGCGCTAGGCCCAATTGTGCATGACGCCCATGTCCTGTCCATCTGCCTTGGCCATGGAGTCCGGGAAATCTGGACGGCTGATCGGGATTTCTCGCGATTCAGAGGAATCCGTGTCAGGAATCCTCTGATTGATTCCGCCCGCGAATAAATAAAACGCCACGGATTCCACAGATCTAAAGGAATCCGTGAAATGCGTGGCGTTTTAGATTCTTGGTTTCCGACCACCGCTAACCAATCTTGTTTTTGCTTTGCAGCAAGTCTGCGACTTTTTTGAGATTCATCTTTTCGAGAGTCGCGCGCGTCGGATAGCCGTTTTCGGGATTGTAGCCCTCGAACTTATAGAATTTTGTCTTAAAGTCCTCGACTTTGGCCCTGTCCAGTTTGCGGCCCTTGCCCGTGTCGTACTTCCATTTGCCGTCTACGTACATGGTCATATCGTGCCCCATGCTGGCTTTGTCGTAGACATAGTCGGGAAATACTTCCATGTTACGATGCCTGCCCTGCAGCACCCAAATGGATCGGTCCAGAGTGTAGATCTTGTGACCGATTTCCATGTAGTCGGCAAACTTAAGATTCTTTCCTGTAACGGCATTCCAGAACTTTGGCTCAGCCTGAGGCGTCGGCCCCCTCCTGTCCGCCGTATTGTTGGTGATGCACATCGGCCATCGCCAGCCGCAGAAACCTCCCGCGCCAACCCAGAATTTTTCATAATGCTTGATCCATGCGACCTGTTTGACTTTGGAATCCGAGTAGATCCCGGTAGGCCCGTCGCTGTGATCTACCATGAATGGATCACCCTGGTACGGTTCCATCGCATCCGTATACAGCTTTGCAGTCTCTTCGGCCGTCAGGTAAGGATCGCCGGACCAGGCCATCCAGTGGATAGGATAGTTGGACATCATGTGCAGCATAAGATCGCGTTCTCCGAGAAGAGAGCCGAAACCCCATTCCGCCTCAATAGCCGGATCATAGTGATTCGCGGTTCCCCAGTAGCACAAGCTCAGGCTGCCGCTGTTGACGTCCTTCTTGTATCGTCCTATTTTTTCAGCGAACCTGGCGCAGCCCTCGGCCAAATCATTTCCGATTCCCTTACGCAAGGCGATCTGCCTCATAAGCGCTTCGGCGTATCCGAACGTTCCGGCCTGGTCCAGCGGCAGATTGGTATCGAGCTGTTTCCCTTTTCCCAGGACTCCTTCCTGAGAGAGAAATTGGACATAGCTCAGGAGAGGCATCAGCTGCCAGTGTCCCAGACCATATCTTTGCATCAGATCATTGCCCTGGCGCGTAAACTTTGTGGATCCCTCGACAGTGATCACCATCGTTCCTGCGCAAACCGACTCATTGCTGTCGCCAGTGGCCAGTCTCATGCGGCATCCTCTGGGACACGAGGCGCAGGCTGCTGCACGCGCCGGTGTGAGCGGAAGGTCGCGGTTGAGAACATTGCCGCCGCTGGGCCGGCCGCTGATCAACGCATAGGGCCCTCCGGCTCCAAACCTTTCGGCTTCACGAGGATTGTCCACGTTCCACTGGAATTGACGGAACCAGAGCCTGGCCGCCATCAAGGCCTTGGGATTGGCAATAGGAACGTCTCCGGATCCGATCGCACTGATCGCCTTTAAATTCTTGGACCCAAAAACACCGCCAAAACCGCACAATGCGGCCTGAGATCCGGGCCCATGGAGCAGGCAGCCAAGGCGGCTCTTGTTTTCTCCCGCCGGGCCGCAGCAGACAACCGCCGGTATTTGGGTGGTAAGGCAGTTCTCAGCCAATTGCGCCCATTCGCCATGTTTCAGGCTGGGTATCACCCGTCGGGAGATTTCTTCCTGGGTGTCCCAGGTATCCATTCCCCAGATTCCTTTGGCGCTCTCGATCGTAACCTTGTCGTTGACGATGTTGATCCATACGGGCTCACTGGAAGCCCCTTCCACGACGATGCCGTCCCATCCGGCAAACTTCAACTGGGCGGTGAAGCGCCCGCCGAAATTGCTGTGACCAAACCATTCGACGGGATACAGCATCGGA
>JAHFUH010000173.1 GCA_023265215.1 Acidobacteriota bacterium | reverse complement strand
CTAAAAGGGATGATTGTAATAGAAACTAGAAGGGGAAAGGGTACATCAGCCAGCCGGCCAAAATCGAGAGAACAATGAAAGAACCCAAAAGAAGAAAGAAATACTTCAAACGTTCTCTTGACTCATTTTTGGCAATAAATGTCAGGACAAGAGACGTCAGTATGCTGAATATCAGCATCAAAAGAAAATGGTTATTCATTGTTTCCTGCCCAGTGAGATGTCAAAAACATCAACCACCACCAGCATGTTTAAAAGGCCGGCTACATAAAGGAATAAGTTGGCATAATCGTAGCTGTAAGCAGTGGGATCCCCCGCTCCGGAGCCGCCAAGCCATGCAATCCAGTAAAACAATCCTGCGCCCGCCTCCGCTATGAATTTCAGAGTTGAAAAAATATCTCCGAATTCGGGGCCAATAAGTTTGCCGTGCAGTTGCAGCCCCAAAAAGATCATGATGGAAATGCCGACAAAAAACACGGCGGCACGGAGCCATTTCCCGAGCAGCGCGTGGCCCAAGCCGGGGATAAGAACTCCTGCGACGCAGCAGAAAGCCGTTTTGACTGCTCCGGTCGGGCTGCCTTCCTGCTGGACTTTCACTGGGTCATCTTGCGTGCGTTGCGTATCCATAAGCAACTAATCTTACGGAAAGCGTTTTAAGCAGTCAAGTGAAAGGCCTTTCATCACAATGAATTCGCCTGCCGACTGGGTCCGGATTAAGCAAAACTCAATTCTATTGCTGCCGCCCAGAGCCGCCGATATCGATCTTGTGGCTCCCTAGTAATTGCGGAGTGAATTGTATTGATCCGAGGGAATTTATGAATCTCGACAGTCTCCTGCGTGTCATGTTCGCCAAAGGGGCATCCGATCTGCATCTCAAAGTCGGCTGCTTCCCCCATCTTCGAATCAATGGAGAGCTGCTTCCGCTGGGAGACCAGGGGAAACTGGCCAAAGAGGATTCTCTCATGATGGCTTTTTCCATTATGAGCAATAAACAGAAAGAGCGATTCCGAGACAATTCTGAAGTTGATATAGGTTACGGAGTAAAGGGACTCGGACGCTTCCGCGTCAATGTTTTCCAGCAGCGGGGGAACGTCTCGATTGCTATTCGCTCGATTCCGACGCACGTCATGGACTTTCAGGATTTAAACCTCCCTCCTATACTTGAAACTATTGCGCGGGAGCCTCGAGGCATTATCCTGGTTACAGGGACAACAGGTTCGGGCAAATCCACTACAATCGCATCCATGCTCAATTTCATCAACGAACAGATGATGCGACACATCATTACGATTGAAGATCCGATAGAATTTCTGTACCAGGATCAACTTAGCCTTATAAGCCAGCGGGAAATCGGCGTGGACGCTGCAAGCTTCGGAACAGCGCTGCGCAGCGCTTTGCGGCAGGATCCCGATGTTATCCTCGTGGGTGAAATGCGTGATCTTGAAACTATCGAGACCGCTCTTGTGGCCGCTGAAACGGGGCATCTGGTCTTGAGCACCGTCCATACGCTGGACGCTGTCGAGACGCTGAACCGCATCACTACCATTTTCCCTGTCCATCAGCAGCGCCAGATACGACTGCAAATGGCGATGGTGCTTCGCGCTGTTATTTCCATGCGCCTGATCCGGAGATCGGATGTTCCGGGGCGGGTTCCCGCGATTGAAATTATGAGAAGCACCGAATTCATCAAAAACTGCATACTCGATCCGGAAAAGACTCGGCTGTTGCGGGAAGCGATAGCTGCAGGCACTTCGCAATACGGAATGCAGACTTTCGATCAATCCATCTACGAGCACTACAAAGCGGGACGGATTTCGCTCGAGGATGCCTTCAATTACTCAACAAATCCGGAAGAGTTTAAACTCAGGATACAAGGTATTTATACCACCAAAGACGCCGCTATCGAGGCCATGGAAAAAGAGATAGCAAGATAATCCCTTTTCTGATGTATAACCTTCCTTTAGGGCATGCGCAAGAATTACTTGGCATTTTGCTGCCGGCCTCCAGGGGCGCGGCGCCGGGCGGGCATCTGCTTCGCTGCCGCTCCTCGACGATGACACCGCATCGCCTGCGTCGCGTCGCCTTGCATCTGCCCGCCCGGCGCTCGCGCCAAAATGCCAAGTAATTCTTGCGCATGCCCTAAGGCACTTTGGGTTTTGGAGTCTTCAGTAAACTCCCAGACTCCGGGTCTCGAATCGATCCCAAAAGGCGGCCACTGCATGGAAGCGGACATACAGAAATTGCTGTTGAAGAAAGCAGGCGCTCTTCTTGCCAGGCGTTCTTTTAGCCGCGGGGAACTGCGGAGCCGACTTGCCAAATTCAGCGATAACATGCAGGTGGAAACTGCGCTTGACCGGCTGGTGAGTCTGAATCTTCTAAACGATGAAGATTATGCGTATAATTTTGCCCTCCACCGTATTAAACAGCAAGGATGGGGCCCCGCCAGGGTTCTCGATTCCCTGCTTAAGCGCCAGGTCGAACAGAGAACGATTGATTCGGCAATGGCGCGGATCCGGAATGAGGTGGATGAAGAGACAACGCTTGATTTTTATGTGAAACAATATTGCAAAATAAATGGCGTGCCGGCGAGCCCCAAAGATATCAAACGACTTATTTCACACTTGCGCAGGCGCGGCTTTGACGAAGATGATGTTTATCGTGCTTTGAGACAGGCAATGCCTGATGCAGTTCCGCAGAGCTATGAAACAGGAGAATGAATGATCAGCAGCAATCAAATCCGGGAAATGTTTTTAAAATACTTTAATGACAACGATCACAAGATCGTCCCAAGTTCATCCTTGATACCTTTCAATGACCCTAACCTTCTGTTCACCAATGCGGGAATGAACCAGTTCAAGGACATATTTCTCGGAAACGAATCACGACCTTACAAACGCGCCTCTTCCAGCCAGAAATGTATGCGCGTCAGCGGAAAACACAATGATTTCAAAGATGTTGGCCATTCCATGCGGCACCACACCTTCTTTGAAATGCTGGGCAATTTTTCATTTGGCGATTATTTCAAAAAAGATGCAATCCACTTTGCATGGGAGCTGCTGACAAAAAGATTCGGCCTTGATCCCGGAAGGCTTTGGGTTACGGTTTTTCGTGAAGATGACGACGCCTGGAATATCTGGCACACACAGGAAAGCATCCCCACAAATAAGATCCTGCGACTGGACGAAGCGGATAATTTCTGGGCGATGGGCGATACCGGTCCTTGTGGACCGTGTTCCGAACTGCACTATGATTTCGGGCAAAGCCCGGTTCCAAATCATGGAGAATGCGATCTGACATGTTCTTGCGGCAGATGGGTGGAAGTATGGAATCTGGTTTTCATGCAGTACAACCGGGATACGGCCGGCACATTAAATCCTCTTCCTTCGCCCTCAATCGACACCGGCATGGGATTCGAACGGATTGCAACAATACTCCAAAATAAGACCTCGAACTACGATACGGATCTCTTTCAGCCTCTTCTGAGGGAAATAGGCAGCATTTGCAATATGGAGTACAGCACAGATCCCAATAACGACGTTTCCATGCGAATTATTGCGGACCACGCGCGCGCTGCCACTTTCGTCATCGGCGATGGACAATATCCCGGCAATGACAAACGCGGGTATGTATTGCGCAAAATAATGCGCCGGGCCATGGTGCATGGAAAAAGGCTGGGAATTGATCAGCCATTCATTTATCGGGTGTCCGGGTCCGTGGTGGAACTGATGAAAGAAGCCTATCCGGAACTTGTGGCTGCGAGGGAAACAATTGCACGGGTAATAAAGCAGGAAGAGGATTCATTTGCGGGCACGCTCGGAGAGGGATTGAAGGACTTCAATGAGCGAGCGGGAAAGCTCAAGGCTGCGGGCATCAGAAGCCTTCCCGGCGAAGAAGCGTTTTTCCTGTATGACACTCGAGGTTTGCCGCTTGAGATAATCGAGGATCTCGCACAGGAAAATGGCCTCGTGGTGGACGAAGCCGGTTTTACGAAAGCTTTTGAATTGCAGCGTGAGCGATCACGCCAGGCTTATTTGTCAGGCAAAATCAGGGAAGAAGTCGCCCAGGCGATATTCGATGAGAAAACCAGGTTTGCCGGCTACGGAATCGAAGGGGCTCTGAAAGCACAGGTGCGCGCAATAATTGTCGACGGAGAACGGGCCGAGAATATCGAAGCAGGCCAGAATGGGGAGTTGGTGCTGGATGCCACTCCGTTTTACGCAGAAGCGGGTGGACAGGTCGGCGATGCGGGTTTCATTAACAAGGGAGTTGTTCGCGCGAGGGTGACCGATACAATCTATCGCGGGACAACAATTACCCACATAATCCAAATGGAAGCAGGAAGCCTGCAGCTGGGGGATGAGGTCGAAGCATGTGTAAACCTGGACAAGAGAAGCCTGACAATGAAAAACCATACGGCGACTCATCTGCTTCAGGCAGCTCTCAAGAACGTTTTGGGGCCGCAAATAAAACAGGCAGGATCACTGGTTTCCCCGGATCGATTGAGATTTGATTTTACGCATTATGCCGCGCTGTCGAAAGCTGAAATCGAAAAAGTTGAAGACCTGGTAAACCAACAGATCTGGCGCAACGCCTGCGTAGAAACAACTGTCATGGATTTGGATAGCGCAATGAAATCCGGAGCAGTGGCGCTGTTTGGCGAAAAGTACCAGGAAAACGTGCGCGTCGTCGAGGTTCCGGGATTCAGCAAAGAGCTTTGCGGAGGAACGCATGTTCCAGCCACCGGAACAATCGGTCTTTTCAAAATTGCAGGCGAAGGAGGCATTGCCGCAGGTATTCGGCGAATAGAAGCGCTAACGGGGCCTTCGGCCCTTGCAAGATTCCGTTCTGATGAACAGATTCTAGAATTGATTCAGGGCGAATATAAAGTAGTTCGCCAGGAAATTCCGGCACTGATCGAAAAACTTCAGGAGCAAGTGCGCGATCTCCAAAGACAAAATTCTGATCTGAAAGCCCAGTCTGCCCGCACCAATCTGGGAAGCATGCTGTCGCAGGCTAAGACTATTGGCAGTGTGAAGGTGGTTGCCGGCATAGTTCCCTCGGCCGACAGAGCCAGCCTTCGAAATTTTGCCGATGAACTGAAACACAAACTCGTTTCCGGCGTGGTTGTTTTGGGAACGCCGCAAGATGGCAAGCCTGCTCTTGTCGTAATGGTTACAAGCGACCTCTGCAAGCAAATTTCAGCCGGGCAGGTGATCAAACAAATCGCGCCGGTGGTTGGAGGCGCAGGAGGCGGCAAGCCGGAATTGGCCGAAGCGGGAGGTAAAGATTCTTCAAAATTAGCCGATGCAATTGAATATAGCTATAGCGTTATAGAAAAGCTGCTGGAAAAATAAATGGCTATCCCCTCCGTAACTTTTGCCGTTTGCCAGCGGATTTTAAAAATTGCTTGGACTTTTTGGAAGCTCCTGATATCTATTGTATTTTTGGGAAACCATATGTATCTGAAGCGCCTTATGTTTTTGCTTGCGGTACTTATTGCTGCCGGATTTATGGTACGCAATGCGGTGTGTCAGGCCATGTATTCCTACATGGATGAAGAAGGCGTTCAGCATTTCACTAACATTCCTCCCATAACACACGTATTGAGCTTAAAGGTCACAGGTTCGCTACCTGTTGCCGCAATCTCGGATGCTTCTAAACCGAAAACCGAGGTTTTTGATCCCATTATTGAAAAATATTCCCGCGATTATCAGCTGGATCCGTCCTTAATTCATTCAATTATCGCAACGGAATCTGATTTCAATCCCAAGGCTGTGTCTCCCAAAGGAGCGCAAGGACTGATGCAGCTTATGCCGGCCACTGCCGCCCGCCTTGGGGTCCGCAACAGCTTTGACCCGGAGCAAAATATCCGTGGGGGAATTCAACATTTCCGCTGGTTGATGGATAACTTCAACAACGACTTGAACTTAAGTCTTGCTGCCTATAATGCCGGCGAAAACCTGGTCCAGCGCCTCGGCCGAGTGCCCGCAATTAAAGAGACCATTGATTATGTCAAGAAGGTGACGAGCAAGTACGACAAGAAACAATTAAGCGCACAAGCTCAAAAGGCACCCGAATACCCTTCGACCTATCGCTTCGTGGATGAAGAGGGCGTATTGCATTTGACCAACCTACCCAAGCTGCACTAGAGATACATTGCAAACTCATTAATATCAACGACTTCCATCAATTTTAGCTTGACATTCCGTCGGCCGGCACCGTATGATGCTGTCCATGAATCTTGCATCGTGCGGCGCAGGAGCATTACGCACAGTTTTAAAACTGACTTTCTTTACCCTGTCGATTGTTTCAAGCCTTCAGGCTCAACGCTGGGACGCTCAGGGAGCGCAACAATCTTTCCAGGAAGCCAGACAAAAACGCAGTGTGCTCGAGCAAGCGGCACAACCTTCCAAAGACCAATATCTCGACTGCGCCCAGACATATCGAAAGGTTTATGTCAAAGATCCACATTACGGGCGCGCAGGCGATGCAATTTATGAAGAGGCAGTTATTTACCAGGAAATGGGAGATAGATTTGCCGATCCGGAATACTACAAAACAGCTGCAAGGCGTTTTCGCATGCTGATAAAGGATTACGGCGGAAACCAAAATTGTCCGGACGCGCTGGAACGATTGGCAAACATATGCTCCAAGAAGCTCAATGATGAAACTTCAGCTCAGGATGCACTTAAGCTCCTGAAAAACCAATATCCCCATTCCAGCGCTGCTCTCCATATAAATTCCAGCAATTCCAGACAGACGACCTCAAGAGCAACCAGCCCGCCCCCCCCCAAAGCAAAAGTTTCTTCTATTATTCAAAATGTCCACTTCCTATCCAAAAACACCTCTACAAGCGTCACGATAGGTATGGACCGGAAGGCTGCTTTTCAGAAAGACCGGTTGTCCGACCCGGATAGAATCTACCTTGACTTTTCGGATGCCAGACTGAGTGATGAACTGAAAAACCGAACTTTTACCGTCGGGGATGGCATTCTCAAACAGGTCCGGGTTGCCCAGAGTCACTTGGACATGGTGCGGATAGTCCTGGATTGTTCAAGTGCCGGCGATTATTCCATTACTGAGCTGCAGGATCCCTATCGGCTTGTTATCGATCTGCATCGGCGCTCCGGAGAAACTTCGCAGCAGCCCAAGGCTAAGTTGAATCCAATCAACACGGTGGCGCCCTTAAAATCTCCGCCTGACAAGACGCCGCCGGTTGCCGGCGTAGCTTCCGGCGATCAAAAAAAGCCGGAGCCTCCATCCCGGGAGGCTGAACAAAAGAACTCTCTTCCTTTGGCAGAAGCAATCAAGTCCGGTGAAACGTCTTCATCCCTTACTGCCTCTGCCGACGCCGTAAATAAAACGGCAAAATCGATGCCGGCCATCGCTCCCGAGTTCCCGTTGCCCAAGGCGGCTATGCCGACAAGCCGTGGCGACCGAACGCTGACCCGGATGCTGGGGCTGAAAGTCGGCCGCATCGTTATTGATCCCGGGCATGGAGGGCATGATCAAGGAACAATCGGTCCCGCCGGATTTGCTGAAAAAGATCTAGTCCTTTCAATTGCGCTTAATCTTCAAAAGATGCTTCAGGAGAAACTGGGTGCCGAGGTGGTCTTGACCCGTAAGGACGACACTTTCATTCCGCTGGAGGAGCGAACGGAGATCGCAAATCAACATCGGGCTGATTTGTTTATTTCCATACATGCCAATTCCAGCAGCATTCAGTCAATTAGCGGGGTTGAGACCTATTACCTTAATTTTGCCAAAACTGAAGCAGAGCGCGAGATTGCAGCCCGGGAAAATGCAACTACGCTCAATAATGTCGGGGAGCTTGAGGATTTAATAAAAAAAATAGCCCAGGCAGATAAATCCGTAGAATCAAAAGAACTGGCATCGACGATTCAGAAAAAGCTCTTCGCGGGAGCCAGACAGTTGCTTCCTGCGACCAAGAATCGGGGTGTTCGGAGCGCCCCATTTGTCGTGTTGATTGGGGCAAATATGCCTTCCATACTTGCGGAAGTCGCTTTCATCAGCAATCCTAAAGATGAAAGAGCTTTGAAAAAAGAAGTCAATCGGGAATGTCTGGTTAAAGCTCTTTATTCCGGCATTGAGGCGTACATTAAAACGCTTGGAAGCGATGCATTTCCAGGCAGGCAAGTACAAAAGCAATGAAATATCCATTTTCGCTGGTTTTTATTTTCATTGTTGCACTCCTAACGGCGGCAGCGCAAACGCGTCCGGCGAATAACTACTTCCCCTCGGAATCAGAATTCAAAGAGCTTAAGGCTGTTTCACCCGACAAGAATTTTGCGGAATCATCGAAGCTTTCCAGAATGCCCAATGGAGAACTGATCGCGGATGTCGGGTTTGAAAAATATGCTCAACGCACTTACGAATTCGAGAAAACGAGATTCCTTTCAATTGAAGTGATTACATTGAGCGATATGCAAGCCGCTTATTCCTTGATGACACTTCTGCGCAATTCCGGTATGCATTCCGGACCTCCCGGAGATGAATACTCTTTTAATGACAAAGGCATTTGTTTCGCTCAGGGGAAGTATTGGACAGAAATTAGAGCCGAAGGCGTCCCTGAGGATTTCATGAAACGAGTCGCCTTGTCGGTAAGCAGTCGCATTGGACAGCGGCAAGAAAAGCGCCCTTCACTAATATCCCATCTTCCCAAGACAGGCTTCGACGCGTCGACAGTAAGATACTTTCCTGGATTCAAATCATTCAAATCCTATACCAGGAGACTCCCGGGCTGGAGTCGAAGCTGCGGTTCTGACATGGAGATAGCCCAGGCGAAGTATGAAGTGGATAGCCAGGCCGGCACTCTCTCGTTGTTGTATTTTCCAACCAACGAGATTGCCCAGGATTGTTATTCCAAGCTCGCGGCAATACCGGAATCCTCTGAAAAAGACTCAGGCAAAGTTTATTTAAAAACGGTAGGGCCCCTTGTGGGAATCCTTGAAGGCCCATTGGACACGGGATCCGCCAACAAGATTTTGAATTCCATTCAGTACAGCTACTCTGTCCAATGGATTTATGAAAAAAAAGTAAAACCAACAGCCATCTGGGGAGTTCCGCTTGCGATTCTGGGAACTGTGGTAAAATCGGTTTTCTTTGTTGGCATTATTACGATTATATCAATTGCAGCGGGCGTTGCGTTTGCGTTTGCTCGTTTTAATTTTCGCAGGCGCAATAAA
>JAHFUH010000172.1 GCA_023265215.1 Acidobacteriota bacterium | reverse complement strand
CACCGTGATCCTAGCCCGGCACTTCAGTGCCGGGACCTATAGATAACAACATTCCTAGTCCGGTACGGACGGCTGAGCTATCGATCCTCTCTGGCTTCAATCGTCCCTACGGGACTCCTCGCATATTCAATTCCTAAGCCCGGCACTGAAGTGCCGGGCTATTTTCATAGCGTCCCGCTGGGACGCATTTGCGGATCCGATCAAAATCTTCCGGATCAGGAGTCCTGAGCTTAGAGCCAAAAAATAATCGCATTTTTTCATTTTATGCAATTGCTATATGTATGCTCCATTACCAACGGACCTTAGAAGTGAAATTCCTGGCATTTTTTGGGTTCTAAGGGTGTTTATACGATCCTAAAAACACGGATCTTGCATTATTGCAGCATTTGCCGTCGTCAGTCCCCGGTTACCAGCTTAAGGTTTGACGGTTAGTTTCAGGATTTTCAATCCGCTGGCCATGTAGTCGGTCGCCGGCAGTTCATACTCCAACAATGTGGAGGTGTTGATTGGAATCAGAGCGCCTGTTTTGCGCTCCGACCGGATGATCGCAAGCTTGGATGGCGGCAAGCCGGGCAGTCCTTCCCCCTTTATAGCCAACCCCGGCGCCTGTCGGTAAAGCCGCAAATAAAGATGATCGTTCTTTCGAATATTGTTGATGAACCGGATGAGTTGAGCCAGGTCTCTGGGTATGAGGGAGTCTCCTTCCTCCTGTTCGTCCAGCGACATCAGTTCCGTCCCATCAGCTACCATTAAGTTTAGGTCTCCCGTGGTAATATTTTCAGGAATTTTTACCGGGTATGAGTCCTGCAGCATCTCCCCGTTCGCTTTGGTGTAGGAGATTTCCAGGTTCAAAGTTTCACCGGCTTTGACTTCAGAGCGACTTAGCCGGATCGAATCCAAAACAGCGGATTGATCACTCTCCTGAGCGGAAACTTCAAGGTCAATTCTATCGAGGTCTAAATTCTTATACCCTGCAGTCATAAGATAATTAATCGGTGCCGCAACTGCGAGTGAAGCGGAATTGGCCGCACTGGAATCGGAAGAAAAACGACTGTTGATTTCGATCGGCTGTTCATTCCGGATATTGATTTTTCCAGTGATTTTAAGCGTGATGGATCCCTGAGCCCTTTCAGAAGAAATGATTGTATTGTAAACAGCCATGTTTACCAGGAGCGGTGTCAGAAATGAGTCTCGCGCCAGTTCATATTTGAATTCTTTTTTAACGCCTCTGCTGCCTGCAAGTTGGATTTTCAGCGGAATCATCCGGGGCATTTCTCCGATGATTCCAAAAATCCCGGATCCTCTGTCCTGCCGGATGGTCCCGGCCAGAGCTCCTGTTTCCAAAATCTTGAATGAACTCTCCAGGCTTGGAAAGACCATGATGGCTGTCGCCTTGTGCATCGGCAGCTGAGTGAAACCCAACTGAAACATATTATGGCCGAAAGCATAGAGTTTGTTTCCATCAACGTAGGTAACGGTCCCGCCGGCAGAGACGTCAAGATCTCCCCGGATCAGAGAAACTACAATATTCGACCCGGGCTCAAGTGGCGCATTATCCGGTTCTTTTGTGGTTTTAGAGGCGGACTGCAAACTTGCACGCCCGGATCCCTGAAGGAAAGACATACCCAGCGCCCGGAATTGAGGGGCAAACACTTGCACGGTTCTGACATCCAATCCGCTCAAGCTCAGAGGCGTTGCGATCGGAATAAGAGCATGCCCTCCAAAAATGGATACCGCCTGTTGCGATTTGGGAAAATCAGGACTTTGAGGCAGCGCAATCCGATAGTTCCAAAGCGTGCTTTTCTTAAGCCCAGTTCTTGTTCCGGAAGAAGAGTCCGTCCCTTCAAAAGAGTTGACCATCTCCTGGATCGGAGTAATTCCGCCGATTGCTTCTTTAGCGAATGAAAAGGAGAAGGCAACGGCGCCCAATAATTTACCGTCAATAAAAACAGGACTTCCGCTCATGCCTTCAAACACACCCGTCTTATCCAGTATATTGCCGCTGAGCCGTGCAAGAACGGCGTTTGAGCCTGGATTCACGCCGTGCAACACTCCAAGTATTTCCGCCTGGAATTCTTCCGGCTTGTCCCCCTGATAGCATGTCTTACCTACTCCCTTCATTCCCGGCCGAACATCCTCCATTTTCAAGAATTCTGTTTTTGCCAATCCCATCAGGAGAGCCGGGATAATCAGAACAAGCGCGGCGGATACCAGCCAAAGCCATCTCTTATTCATCCATCGCCACCTTTCAAAGTAACAAAGTATAACAGATTGACGATTGACGATTGACGATTTGCGATTGAAGATTAAACCAAATGTATGACTCCAATCGTCAATCGTAAATCGTCAATATGCTTGATCTTTGCCCCAATCTTGGCCTACCTTTTTCTTGTGAATCCTATCCAAGTTTGTGCTGTGATACTTGCAGGAGGCCAAAGCCGCAGAATGGGCTTTAACAAAGCCCTTTTGGAAATTGGCGGACAGCCCTTAATCCGGATTCTCGCAAACCGGATCCGCCCCCTGACGGATCGAATCCTCATTTCTTCAAACGATGGAGCCGCCTACAAGTTCCTCGATATTCCGGTTATTCCGGATCATTTCAGCGGGCATGGACCGCTTGCAGGTATTCATTCAGCAATGCTCTGGGATACATCGCCCCTTTTCCTGGTACTCGCCTGCGACCTCCCAAATCTGCAGGAACCCCTTTTGCGCAACCTGATCTCGCTGGCAACAGGATTCGACGCCGCTATACCAAGAACAAAGGATGGTTTGGCCCATCCTTTGTGCGCCGTCTACAACAGAACATGTCTTCCAACCATGCAACGCGCGCTGGAGCGGGGCGCTAATAAAGTCATAGAAAATTTCCTCGACAACTCCCTCTCAATAAAATGGGTTGATCCGGATGAAGGTCAATTTGAAGATACAGATCTTGCTAATATCAACACGCCAGAAGACTTATCCCGGCTGAAAAGCCACCCCACCCATGCTCAACATATAGTGGCTAACTGATAATCGACCTCCATATATTGCGATTTTTTGTTTTGGGAGGCCCCAGCGCTGTGCTATATTGGCCGTGGTTCAAGGATTAAAAAAAACAGAGCGATGGGTGCCTGCGACAAATTCCGGCTGAGGCGTATGGGTCTGGAGCTTAGACGATGAAAAGACGTCTACGCGCGAGGATTGGGATTGGCAAGTTCTCCCGAGCATTCCTCCCTGCCGCCGCGATTTTATTTGTCGGCATTTTGGCATTATTCGGTTTTTTGGTTTACAAAGTTACTCATCCGGCATCCATTCCGGAGCCTGTCAATCCATCCTTTTACCTGTTGCCATCCCTGGAAGTTACCTTTTCTTCGAGCGACAGGCCGGAAATACCCGGTTGGTGGATTCCAGGATTGAAAGGGGCGCCAGGCATTGTTCTTTCTCCCGGATATGGTATGAGCCGGTCGGATGTTCTGAGTTTGGCTGCCGTCCTACATGGGAGTGGATTCAACCTGCTTATCTATGATCAGCGCGGGAGTGGAACCTCTCCGAGAAAGCCAAGCACGCTGGGATTGTACGAAACAGAAGATTTGATCCAGGCAATTCAGTTTTTGAAAAGCCGGCCGGAAAGTAACCGGGATCGACTCGGCATTTGGGGAGTGGACGTAGGCGCTCTTGCTGCATTAAGAGCGGCCGCTTCTGTTCCTGAAGCCCAGGCGATCGCAGTCGATGGGGCATTCGAGTCGCCCTATGACTTCCTTGATCTCCAGATCAGCGAGGACTTTGGGCTAAACTATCCCATTCTGCATTTCGGGTGCCGGCAAATATTTGGTCTCCTGCACATAGGGGCGATTTCAGCGATAAACGCCCAAATCCCGCTGCAGGCTCTTTCCAACCGGGTGATTCTGTTTATCGAAGGTGAAAATCGCAGGAGCCTGGGGTTACTGACTTCTGCCCTGTACAAAAAAATTCAGCCGCAAAAAGAGCTGATCTCATTTAAGGCCTCAAGAATTCACATGATGAGCGGAGAGGATCTGAAAAGTTACGACAGGCAGGTGGCGAGCTTTTTTAGTGTAAACCTCCAGCAGTAAACCGCTCGGCACAGTACGGTCGACCGGCAGCGAAATTAACTAAAGTGTTCTATCTTTTATTAATGATTTCTTAATCAGGTGCAGGATTTCAATGAATCGTATAAAAAAGTTGGAGCTTGTCGGATTCAAATCATTCTGCGACCGCACTCATATTCCTTTCAATGAAGGTGTAACCGCAATTGTCGGCCCGAACGGTTGCGGCAAAAGCAATATATCCGACGCAATCAGTTGGGTCGTCGGAGAGCAGAGCGCCAAATCTCTGAGAACCGATAAAATGGAAGGGGTAATCTTCAACGGCACTCAGGCTCGCAAACCCACAGGTTTTGCCGAAGTCGCCCTTACCCTTTCTCTTGAAGGCCCGATTAGTGTTCCCAACGCACCGGATCTGAACCCGGAAGATTTCACGGTCAGCAGAAGGCTATATCGATCAGGCGAAAGCGAGTATTACCTCGATGGGCGAAGGTGCCGGCTAAAGGATATCCAGGCTCTGTTCGAGGGCACAGGGCTGGGCCCAAATTCGTATGCAATTCTCGAGCAGGGCCGCATCGGCCAAATTCTCAGTTCAAAACCGGCCGAACGGCGCAGCCTGATTGAAGAAGCCGCCCGCATCACGCTGTTCAAAAGCCGCCGCTACTCTGCGGAAATGAAACTGGAAATGGCGCAACAAAACCTGGTGCGCGCGCAGGACATCATCCGAGAAGTGGTAAGGCAGCTGAATTCTCTCAGAAGGCAGGCTGCAAAGGCCCGCCGTTACGGCCGCTTGAGGGAAGAACTGCGATCGATTCAACGGCTGAGAGCGGGGATGGAGCAAAGACAGCTTAACGCGAAGCTGACGGAATGCAGAAGTCGTTTTACCAATGCCCAGGAGCAGGAAGGCGCAATCCTCTCCGAATTGGAAAAAGCCGAAGCCTCGCGCGAATCGTCATGGAATGGGTGCCATTCTCAGGAAGAATCCGTCAACCACATTCGCGAGCAGCTGACCAGCCTCAAAGTGGAAGCAAGTAACGCTCAGAACATGCTCGAAAATCAGGAAATCCAGATTAAGAACCTGATTGCCCGCTCCGGAGAGCTGGACAGGGAGAAAGGAGCCGTCGAAGAACGTGGACAGCTCATCCAGCGTGAAATTGAGCGCCTTCGCGTTTCAGCCGGGCATCTCAACGAGGAGCTTGCCAAGGAACAGGAACTCCTGGAATCGGAACAGGTCAAAAGCGAAGTACTGCAGGAGGCCATCCGCGAAACTGAAGGCAATATCGATGAGACGCGCGCTTTTCTCCTCACAGGAGCAGGCAGGCTTTCTGATTTGAGAAACACTCAGATCCGATGCCAGGAAAACCTGAGCCGGATTTCCGCCAGAACAAATCGCCTGGGAACCGAGCTGCAGGAAAAATCGGAGGAACGTGCAGTTCGCGCCGCAGAAATGGAAACGGCTCGCGAAGAACATCGTCGGCGGGAGGCAAGGCAGCAGGAATTGACAGCGGCGCACGCAGAGCTCGAGAGCAAAGCTGCCGGCCTCGCCGGCCGGATAGAGCAGACTTCCGCTGATCTGTCCGCGCAAATCAACGAACACGGCCTGATGCAGCACCGGTTTTCATCGCTGGAAGAAATCGAAAGAAGACGCAGCAACTACTCCGAAGGAGTTCAAAAATATCTGTCCGCCCGCGTTCCCGGCGAGGAACCATTCCAGGCTAAAACACTGGCGGACCTCATTGAGGCGGATCCGGCCTATGAAGCCGCCGTTGAAGATTATCTCAATGACCCGCTTCAGTACATAATGGTGGAAAGCCGTGATGACGCCGTGCACAGCGTGGAGCGGCTCAAACGCATTGGCGCAGGGAAATGCACATTCATGACGTTGCGCAACGGCCACAGCCACCACGAAAATGCGCAGCCCCGTCCACAGTTGAGCGGCGACGGAGTTGTTGGCTATCTTGACGACCTGCTGCATATGAGCCCGGAAGTCAAAGAGGCATTTGAAAGGGCTCTTCCCGATTATGCTTCCACAGTCATGGTCTCCGACCTGAACACCGCATTCCGGATTGCCGAAAATACACAGGCCTCCGGCTTCCTGACCCTTTCAGGAGAATCCTACTCGCCGCGAGGGACCCTGTCCGCAGTTGGGGAGCGAAAATCCATGGCGGGTTTCCTTGCCTTGAAGCGGGAAAAGCGCGATCTGGGAAAAAAACTCAGCGCGCTGTTCAAGAAAATTGAATTAGCCAAGGAAGAAATCTCCCGACTGAAAGGTGAGCAGGCGCTGACCAGCGAATCCTTAAGAGTGCTTTCGGCGGAAGCTCGCAAACTCGAGGTGGAAACGGCCATCTCGGGGCATGAAATTGCCCGCCTGAAAAGCGAGCTGGACAAATTGAGCCAGAACGAAAACGTTGCCCAATCCGAGCTTTCGCAACTCGCGACTGAAAAATGCGATCTCGAAACAAAGATGGCAGAAGCTGCCGCAGGAATCCTCGAGCTGGAAAAGCGCAGCGGAACAGGATCGGAGGAATTGAACGAACTGAATGCACGGCTCCAGTCTCTCCGGGCTGAAAGCGCTGCCCTCTCCAAAGAACTGGGAATTCTGATCTCCAGCCATGCCGTCAAAAAAGAGCGAAGATCCTCGATGGATGCGGATCTTCGACGCCTGACCACGGAATCCGGCGAGATTATAAGCAGGCTTGAGACAAACAGGTCGGAAGCGGACCTTGCCCTTAAGCGAATCAATGAGATGGAAGTCGCACAACAGGAAGTCAGGGAAAGGATTGAAGAATGCGGCCGGATGATCCAGGAAACGAGCGTGCAATTTGAAAAGCAGCAGCACGAGCTTTCCCAACAACGCTCCGCGCTGGCGGGATTCGATGAAAAACTGCGCCAGATTCACACCTCCCGCGAGGAGGCGATGGGCGCGCGCAATAAAATCGAAATAGAAAAGACACGGCTGGAAAGCGATCTCGATCACATCGAAAGAAACTGCCAGGAAGAATTCCATCTCTCGATTTCTGAAATTATTGCCGACATTCAGGAATCCGACTGGAGCCGTGATTACCAGGATGTCTCCCAAAGTCACGACCGGCTGCGCGAAATTATCGAGAATTTCGGCGCCGTCAACATGCGTGCCCTCGAAGAATACAAAGAACTGGATCAACGCTACCAATTCCTGAACGGGCAACGTCTGGACATAGAAAAATCCATCGCGGACACACAGAAAGCAATCTTAGAAATCAATCGCCGCTCGGTGGAACAGTTCGAGGACGCTTTCAAAGCGATTCGCCAGAATTTCCAGGAAGTATTCCAGATCCTGTTTGCCGGCGGCCAGTGCGATCTTCGCCTGCTCGATGAAGAAGATGTTCTGGAAAGCGGCATCGATATCATCGCCCAACCGCCCGGCAAACGCCTGCAAAACGTGCTGCTCCTGTCCGGCGGTGAAAAAGCCCTGACAGCTTTAGCGCTGCTGATTGCAATATTCCGGTACAGGCCAAGCCCGCTTTGCGTTTTGGACGAGGTCGATGCTCCGCTCGACGACTCAAACGTGGTCCGGTTCACAAAATTGCTGTCGGAATTGAGTCGCGACACTCAATTCATCATAATCACTCATAACAAGAACACGATGGAAGCAGCTCAGACGCTTTTTGGCGTGACCATGGAAGAACCGGGCGTTTCCAAGATTATCGGAGTGGACTTCCGCAAAACACAATGACGAATTACGAGTGACGAATTACGAATTGAAACACACATAATTATTGGCAACCCAATTGTGCAGATTGTTTTAATTCGTAATTCGTCACTCGTAATTCGTAATTTGATCAGGGGGGCAAGATGTCCGGCCAAACCAATATTTGCATTCAAACCGAGCTGAGCGGACTTCCGCTTGTTCGACGGGGCAAGGTTCGCGACATATACGAGTATGAAGACAAGCTTTTATTGATCGCAACCGACAGGATTTCCGCTTTCGACGTGGTCCTTCCCACCCCAATTCCCATGAAGGGCGCCGTACTGACTCAGCTGTCGCAGTTCTGGTTTGAAATGATGAAAGACATTGTGCCCCACCACCTGATAAGCGCCGATGTCGATCAGTTCCCGAAACCGCTGCAACAGTTCCGGGATGTTTTGCGTCTGCGCAGCATGCTTTCCGTTAAAGCGGATATGTTCGCCGTCGAGTGCGTAGTGCGCGGCTACCTGGCGGGTTCGGGCTGGAAAGAATATCAGGAGAGCGGCTCTGTCTGCGGCATCGCGCTCCCTTCGGGACTGCGGGAATGCGATCGCCTGCCTGAGCCCATTTTTACACCAGCTACAAAAGCTGAAACCGGTCATGATTTAAATATTTCGTTTGAGGAGGCCGCCAGGATCGTGGGAGAGGAAAACGCGGCCAGGCTCCGAGACATCTCATTCAAAATCTACAATCGAGCCGCAGAATATGCCCTCCCCCTGGGCATAATCATTGCCGATGTCAAATTCGAGTTTGGAATTTACAACGGGGAAATCATTCTTTGCGATGAGCTCTTGACTCCAGACTCCTCCAGATTTTGGCCGCGCTCCAACTATCGCCCCGGAAGGCCCCAGCCATCCTTTGACAAACAGTTCGTGCGCGACTACCTGGAACAGATCCGCTTTGACAAGAAGCCTCCCGGCCCCGAGCTTCCCCCTTCGGTAGTCCAGGGAACAATGGACAAGTATCTCGAAGCCTATCGACTGCTGTCAGGCAACCGCCTCGTTTAAAGGGTTCTGGACACCACGATGCATTTGTTTAGCGCAAAGGCGCCAGGACGCAAAGCCCGCGTTTTGATCATTGCGCCCTGGCGCCTTTGCGTTGGTTTTTTCTGCATGCTCGCACACCCGAACCATGTGGGGTCAACTGGATAGGCAGGTTCTGCAATTCGTATAATGTTTCGCGACTTGGAATCATTCTGATATTCCTTCAAATTGCTTGTTGAAGGTCAGATACGCCGGAATCATGATTTTCCACCAGCGTTCTGATTGGCAAGCCGAGGCAATCGAACAATTTTAATCGTTTGTTAAATTGAACTTCACTTAGGGTTCGCGCAAAAATAAGTTCACATTCTGGCGCGAGCGCCGGGTGGGCAGATGCAAGGCGCCGCGACGCAGGCGATGTGGTTCATCGCCGAGGAGCGGCAACGCAGCAGATGCC
>JAHFUH010000689.1 GCA_023265215.1 Acidobacteriota bacterium | reverse complement strand
GGCCGGCGGCTGCTACTATGAATCCGAAACCGCGCGACTTTGCCGGATCGGAGGGATGGCGGAATGGACCGGATATGCCCAGTATCTACAAAACAATAAATGAAGGCATCAAGGGAACCTCGATGAGTTCCTTTGATTACATGGCCAGTAAAGACCGCATGGCGCTCGTGCACTATGTGCAATCCCTGGCCACCTTCCCCCGCAAAACGGGAAGCCCGCAAGCAATGGAAGCACTGACCAGTCAGCTTGCTGCCGCCGGAGAAATCGTTCCAAACAAAATACCCGTGAGCGCAGCCATGGCCAGGCTGAGTGCAGAATACAAAGCCCCGCCACCACTGACAGTCCGCAGTGAAGATCAGAGTCCGGGCGCCGGGATTCTTCGTCGCATCCTGAAAGATCCGGATCGGGCCGCACAATTCCTTGCCCAATCCCAGTCATGGCAGGCAGGCTCACAGGAGCTCGCTGCGAGCGTTCTGCTCGATACACCGGAGAACGGATTTTCAATCAGCTCCGCAACTCTGAGTGCATCCGAGTGGCAGGAGCTTTTTACCGAGCTTCTGAAGTGCACGAAATCTCAGTGACGGAGGACATGCGATGGCGAGGACACTCTTGACGGCCGTTTTATTTCTGGCTTTTTCTTCGATTGGCGCCCCCCAGATCAAAGCTCCCACCGATGTCGCGATAGAAGAGAAGCTCGGCAAGCAGGTTGCCCTGGACGTCGTTCTGAAAGATGAGAATGCGAATGATCTGACGCTGGCCCGGCTGGTCGACAAGCCCACGGTCCTCATGTTCAACTACTATAGTTGCCCCGGTATTTGCCCTGTCCTGCTGAACAGCATGGTTGACGTAGTGAATCGGATTCAACTGGAACCGGGCAAGGATTTCAGGCTGATTGCAGTCAGCTTCGATCCTGCCGACACGCCGGAACAGGCGAGGCGAAAAAAGGCCAATTATCTGAACATGTTGAAAAGGCAATTCTCGCCCGACGCCTGGCATTTTCTGACCGGCAGCGCGGAAAACACAAAAGCGGTGGCGGACTCTGCAGGATTCATCTATCGCAAAGAGGGGGACATGTACATTCACCCCGGGGCGATCATAGTGCTCACGCCGAAAGGGGTCATCAGCCGGTATTTGTATGGCACTACTTTCCTAACTGCGGATGTGGCAATGGCGATCCGGGAGGCAGCCGGAGGCAAAGTGCGCCCGACAATTTCGAAGGTCCTGTCCTTCTGTTACACTTACGATCCCGCGGGCCGGGCATATGTTTTCAGCATAACCCGTTTTGTCGGAGCGGCGATCCTGGTTCTTGCCGCCGTTTTCCTAATATTCATTTTGAAAGGAAAACCCACCAAGAAAGACGGAGCTTCCTAGGAGGTCGGAATCGCTATCGAACATCGCAATCGGCTGTTGGAATAAATCGAGTCCCGATCGCGATTTCCGATGCCGATAGCGATTCCGATTCCGATAGCGACTGCAGGGCGTTGGTGGGTTAATACTGTGAGCGAGGGTTGAATATGACGAGTTATCTGGATGAGGGGAGGCGAAGGGGAATCCTGGGCTGGATATTTTCTACGGATCACAAAAGGATCGGGATCCTGTACCTTGCCTCGATGCTTATTCTTTTCTTCGTTGCCGTAACCATCGGCGTGCTCATGAGAATCGAGCAGCTCACCCTGAATCCGCCGTTATTCGCTCCGCAAGTCTATAACGCCTTTTTCACGGTGCACGGCGTCATCATGATTTTTATGTTCGTGCTTCCGGGCCTCGGGGCAGTTTTCGGAAATTTCTTCCTGCCCATCATGATCGGCGCAAGAGACGTGGCATTCCCGCGGCTGAACCTTCTGTCCTGGTACTTTTTTCTCACCGGAGCAGCCATTGTGATTTCCTCTCTGTTTACGGGAAACGGCCCGCCGGATACAGGATGGACTTTCTATGCTCCTTTCAGCTTGAAAACCGGGACCAATGTCATCCTGGGCGTCCTGGGAGCTTTTGTTTTGGGATTTTCTTCCATTCTAACGGGACTGAATTTCATTACTACGATACACCGACTGCGCGCTCCCGGAATGACATGGCATCGCATGCCGCTCTTTGCCTGGTCGCTTTACGGAACCGCGTGGATTCAGTTGCTCGCGACGCCAATCATCGGGATCACGCTGCTCCTCATCATCGCGGAACGCCTGTTCGGAATCGGAGTCTTCGATCCGGCCAAGGGCGGGGATCCGCTCCTCTATCAGCATCTTTTCTGGATCTACTCGCACCCGGCGGTCTACATCATGATTCTGCCGGCAATGGGCGCCATTACGGAAATCATTCCCACCTTCGCGCACAGGACGATTTTTGGCTACAAGGCCATCGCGTACTCTTCGATGGCAATCGCATTAGTCGGCTCGCTCGTTTGGGGGCACCATATGTTCACAAGCGGCATGTCCGAAACTGCGAACCTGATCTTTTCGCTTCTCACGTTTATCGTCGCCGTTCCGAGCGCCATCAAGGTCTTCAACTGGACGGCCACGCTGTACAAAGGCTCCATTGAAGTAAAACCCCCCATGCTGTATGCGCTCACATTTATATTCCTATTCAGCATCGGAGGGTTGACGGGATTGATGCAGGGCGCTCTCGCGGTGAACGTGCAGCTGCATGACACTTACTTTATCGTAGGTCACTTTCATTACGTCATATTCGGCGGGACCGGAATGGCATTCCTCGCCGCACTCCTTTACTGGTTTCCAAAGATGTTCGGCAAAACCTATAGCGAAAAGACCGCGGTGTTTGCGTGGATTCCCATTTTCATCGGATTCCACATGCTCTATTTCTCCATGCTGGTCCTGGGCTATATGGGCATGCCCCGGCGCTACTTCACGCACCTGCCGCAGTACCACCTCGGACATGTCGTTTCTTCGATAGGATCTTTTATACTGGCGTTCGGGCTGGTTTTGTTTTTCGCCAATCTCCTGGTGGCTTTGTTTAAGGGAAAGAAAGCAGCGCAGAATCCCTGGGGTGGAGTGACCCTGGAGTGGCAGATTCCTACGCCGCCCCCGGCAGAGAACTTTTCCGTGATTCCTGAAATCAAAGAGCGCCCCT
>JAHFUH010000171.1 GCA_023265215.1 Acidobacteriota bacterium | reverse complement strand
GATGTTGCCGATCATTAATAAGTGAAGGTTTTGGGACACTCGCCGGATTACTGAGTTCTGCAAGCATCTTTTTTGCTGTTAAGCGCATGCAATTTGATACGTAAATAATTGGCATAATCATCCCGGATTGGATGATCAAGAAGTTCCTGTATGACAGGGAGAAAGTAAGCCAAAGAGCGAATGGGTGACAATGGTGGCATGTCGGGAGATCGAGAAAGCCTTCTCACCGATCCAAGGAGCAAGGCTGATTCGATAGTAGACATGAGGATTTGGCGTTGATGCAGTGCGGTCGCGGTTTTCCTGTCATTCGGATTGGTTTTAGAGGGTGTTTCTGGAAGAAGCCGGTAAAGGTTCAAAATGTATTTTACAAACTCATCAACGCCGGTCATTTCTTTTTCCTCCGTGTTGCTGCTTCCAGTTCGCTTTCACGAAGACGATAGCTTTCTCCTTCGATTTTGGTGACGTCAGCATGATGTGTGAGCCTGTCCACAAGCGTGACAATGCAGGAAGCATTAGGGAATACCTCGTTCCATTCTTTAAATCCACGATTGGTTGTCACAATAAGAGACCGGCGTTCATATCGTCGGTTGACGATCTCATAGAGCAAATCTGCGGCCTTATCGTCATAGGATAAGTAACCGACCTCGTCGATGCAAAGCAGTCCGGCGTTTCCGTAGGTGCGCAGCTTTCTTTTTCGAGCGGTAGGCGATTCGCACTGAAGATCTTCGATTAATGCGGAAGCGGAACGAAACAAAACGGAGTGGCCTGCCAGGATGGCCGTATGGCAGATATTTTTTGCGATCATGGATTTTCCCAAGCCATTCTGTCCGATCATAATCAAATTGCGAGCTTCTTTGAGGAAGTCCAAGGTGAAAGCTCGTTCAACAACATCTCGATCAATTTTCTTTGGCCAGTTCCAGTCGAAATCCGCCATGGGTTTAAATCTTTGAATTCCGGACAGGCTTAAGCGGCGTTCCAGGCTTCTGCGGGAACGATCGACTGATTCTATTTCGGATAATTGTTCGAGCAACATGTGCGGGGACCACCGTCCAGTAGTGGCGCGGGCAATGAAGTCATCGAGATTTTGAGATATGGCCAATAGTCCGATTTTGTCGAGTTTAGAATACAGATCATTATTCGTTTGAATCATCTTTTGCGAGGACATCGTAAGTCTCCAGGTTATGAGGGGTGACAGATAGATTTTCCAGTTCCGGGTGATGGGATAAATCAACTGGAACTGGAACCCGACGCTTATTTAAACGGCGGCGCTGGTTGAGAATAAATTCGACGGAGGAAGCACGCGGAGTTTTGCGTTCAAGCGCTTCACAAATGGCCGCGCGCAACTCTTTGGCTCCATAGAGATCCAGAAGATTCACCAGCGCGGTGGTTTGATGGCCAGCGGACTCACCATAGACAAAGGCAGCGTCGAGCAAAGCTTCGCTTTCGGGAACAGCCTGTGATAGTCGACTTCCGCGTGTAGAGCCCTTTGCTTTGTGTTTTTCTTTCAACAACGCTTCCTGGTGCGCAGGATCAAGAATCGGCTGTCCGCGATCATAGGAACGGCGATGACGGGCAATCTCGGTGATTCCATCAAGGATGCGGATTGTGGACTCTGATGCAGCAAGCATTAGATTCTTGCGTCTATCGAGAGCCTCCGGAGGAATCGAGTAGTCATTGAGATCAAAGCGCACGTAAATGGTTTTGCCTGGTTTCAGTGGAACCAGGAGATCGGAATCGAACCGATGTGCGGGAAGGGGCAGCAAACGCGGCTTTTCTTCTGTGAAAGCCTCTTCCACCTTGCGTCGATCATCGCCAGGCCATGCACGGCAATGCGCTTCGCGGTCGCGCCATTGAAGCGCCTGTCGATTAAAATCTTCCAGGGTTGTAAATGGGCGTGCGGCAAAAAAAGATTCTCGTATATACCGGATAGCTCGTTCGACCCGCCCCTTCTGATTGCCGCGGGCAACCTGGCAAGGACGGGATTCAAAGTGATAGTGTGCGCATAGTTCCTGGAACCTGGGATGAAAATGAATGGCATCCCCGCGCCGCTCAAGCACAACGCTGCGCAAATTATCGTAGAGCAGGATTCTTGGGAAACCGCGCCAGTCCTCAAAAGCATGAATGTGACCGCGCAGAAAGCTTTCCAGCCTCTGATCGAAGAAGAACTCCAAATACAGGGCCCGGGAATAAGAAAGCGTGATTACAAAACAAGAAAGGCGCCGGCGCGCGCGACCGACGGAGACTTCTCCAAAATGCGCCCAGTCCACTTGTCCTTGTTCACCAGGGAAAGCACGCAAACGGAGGAATGCTTCTTGATGAGAAGGTCGAATGCATGCGACAAATCTGCGCAATTGCACAATACTGCCGCTATATCCACGATCGCGGATCATCTGAAATATCCTGGTTGCTCGCAATCGCGAATGTTTCGCAAGGACCTCACGAATGAAATCAGCGTAAGGATCCGTCAGGCTGGCACGCAGCGTTTTGGTGTTGTTAAATCGTTCAGTTTCGACAGCAAGTCTTACGGTCTCCGGATGGAGGCCCAGTTCGCTCGCAATCGTTCCGATTTTCCAATGCTCCACATAGAACAGTCGTCGGATACGGGCTCGCGTCTCCACCTCAATCATAAAAATCATCTCCGCATAGGAAAGGGATTCACAAACCGGCTTGCCCGGCCGCAAATGCAGCAATAAGGCATCCCGGGAGGATGAATCTCTCTGGTTTTACCGCCAATATAGGCGGCAACCGGATAGGAAATTACCGGCGAGATGATAGTGACATCGGAAACTTCATTAGGTGAACCTTGATCCATAACGGAAACGGCAGATAGTCGTTGGCGGTAGGCTTTCTGGCGGTCTTTCTGATCATATCTTCCTTCGGGAGTCCTTCGGTGCCGAAGGTTTGCAGCGCGTCGTTGTCCCCGGCGAGCCTTTTGACGGCATTGATCACTGCAATATTGTTGGCCGCGATCACAATGGCGACAAATCCAAAACAGCGATCTGCATTCCTGCCATCGGCAAACTCTTTGACGCAGAACATCTTCAGCGGCGTGTCTCATCTTCACCCAAAGGCGAGACTGGACAATAGCTGCTGATCATGTCAGCTTAATGACGGCTGAATAGACACCCTCTCTCACGAGAGGATCCGCCAAACGGACCCCGATCGCGGACACGATCGGGGTCTCTTCTGCTCAACCTTCCAAAAGAGATTACACGAAGATGATGGGAAATTTCACGCCTGCGGCGTGGATGATGTTGAAGCGGTCAATTCCGGCGAGTGTTTAAATTTATACGTTTGTAGATGATCGGCAACACTTAGATACTTGCTTCAAGAATCATATATCAAATGAGTTTAAGAAAATCGAGTTCATAGAGGAGTGTTTGAACCGCAGAATATCGAACAAGAAATATTGAATTTCGAAGTGGCTTTACTTCTGCGGTTCGAAATTCCTTGTTCGTTATTCTGAATTTCAAATATTTTTGTTTAGGGTTATTAGTGCAAATTTTTGCCCTAAGACTCAAAAGCTCCAAGCCTTCAATGCAGAGCCTTACTTTTAGATTTCGGACTGCCTGTAGACGCCGAATTCCCTTGCAGCTTCCATAAAGGCGCGCAGGTTTTCAGCTTTCGCTTCAGTCGCGGCTGCTCCGCCTGTCAGAATGTAACCTCCACCGGGGGCACAGGTTTCGATCAGCTTGCGGCAACATTCTTTTACCTCCTTGGCCGTTCCCGTAATCAACACCGATGCGGGCACGTTGCCGGCAATGCAACATGTGCCGCCGACAATCCTTTTTGCATTAGCCATGTCTGTCTGATCAAATTGCCAGGTTGCCCAGCCTCTCGGAAAATCTTTTATGTAGTCCAACCGCTGGCTGTAGCGGCCTTCCGCAACCATGCGAACCGAGATTCCTTCTTCGATCAATGCGTCCATCACCTTCTTGAGCGAGGGCCAGTAGAACTTCTCGAATTGCTTCCTCGACATGAACGTGTCATCCCCTTTGTGCAGCGGAAAGCTCACGTTGAACCCGCCGGTAGCGTTCAGGGTCGATAGGATCTTTTTTATTGTGAATTCTGTCACCATTTCGACCGCTTCCATCAGCTTGTCCGGGCATCGGTACATATCCAGAATGACCCCCTTGGTGCCCCTCAGGAAATCGGCAATCACATCAAAAGGGGCGATGGCCAGTCCTCCAAAGGAGGATGGGAATCCGGCCTCCCGCGAGACTCTTTCGACTGCCCTGACATGCTTCCGCCATTTTTCCAGTTCTTCGCCCGCCTTGATCAGCGATTGAAAAGCCGCTCGCACGTTCGGGTCCTCGAACGGATAAGCAATCGTCAAAAAGAGAAACGACAGAGTATTGAGGGGAGGAAAGTTTTGAAGCGGCTTCAGGGCCCCGACGGTGCGCGGGACGAAAAACCGGAATGAAAAGTCCGATGGATCTTTTATCAGAGCATCATATTCGTCGGCTCCCATGATGGCTTCTTCGACGAACTGATAAGCGTTCACATTATCGCCCAACCCGTGGCCCGGCCATTTGAGTTGTTGGTAGTCGATGATTTCCATGGCCGGGGCCGGGTGCACTTCGCCGGGCCCCCTGAAGATGTCCATGTCCTCGTAGAAATCTTCCATGAACTTGATCCATGCCCGTTCCATCGCTTCATAGTCGTTCATCACCCTTTTCATGGTGTAGCCGGCGTAATAAGCCGGGAAATTAGCCGAAGGCAGTTGTACAGGCACGCGGTCGGGGATTTCACACATCAGCGCTTTCTTATGGCGGGTTACACGCTCCTTGTACAATCTCTCCGCTTTCACATCCCGGAATGCGATGCCCGTTCCTTCCACCCAATTTTTCATTCTGTGTTCCCTTTTTTGATCACGGGTTAATTGGGACCAGTTTGATTGCATATGTTCTTCTCCTATTCTTCGACTCAAGGCTCAGTTACGTAGAGATCTGGGGTTTGTGGGACGAGGTTAACCTCAGAGGCATAAAGATTCAATAACAAAACCAATCCTCACTCATTCCTGAAACTGTGGTTGGTGGGATTCCGGGATTGCCAAGTTTGACTACCAGCCAAATCCCATTGTGTGGTAAAAGGAATGCATCACAGCAGCCCAAAATATTTAGCAAATTAAGCAAACCCGGTTTTCTCGCGGGGACTCTATGGATGACACTAAGGTTGTAGGATATTCCTGGGTAGTCTTTGCCGTGGTCCTCTGCGCGCAAAGCACAGCACTCGGGTTAGCCATGACATGCATCCCACCTTTTTTAACGACCATTGCGAAAGAAATGAACCTTACGTCCACTCAAGTTGGGACGGCATGGGGCATGATCGGTTTGGGCGCGCTTCTGTTCTCGGTGCTCGGAGGTTTGATCAGTGACCGATTCGGTGTGCGCTGGACGGGCTTTTTGGGACTGCTGCTCCTCGCCTCAGGCGGCACAATGCGAGGGCTGGCCCGGGATTATCATGAGTTCCTTGCCGCGATGTTCCTGTTCGGCGCCGCCATGGGCCTCACCAGGCCGAATTTCCCGCGCGCATTGAGCCAGTGGTTCCCGCACAATCGGCTTGGAATGGTCAACGGGTTTTCGGCCGGAGGATCCGCTCTTGGCGCAGCACTTTCTATGGCATTCAGCGTCAGCACTATTGGTCCCGCGGTAGGCGGCTGGCGAAATATCGCCATAATACTTGGAGGCCTGACATTCCTGCTGGCAGTCGCATGGGTCGTACTGGTGAAAGAAAGGTTGGGCGAGAGATCGGCCCCGCGATTATCCACGGTGATTAAAGGCTTCGGGCTTGTTCTGCACTCCAGATCGATCTGGATGCTAAGCATTGCTGCTTTCCTGCTCTTTGGCCATTCCTATTCATGGTCCAGTCATTTCCCGGGATTTTTTGAAGTCAAGTACGGCATGACCAACGCTGTGGCCGGACAGATCGTGTCCATTACATTGTTTTCCGGTGTCTTCGCGGGGATATTCGGGCCAACGCTCTCAGATCGGCTTGGGTCGCGCAAACCTGCGATCCTGCTCGCTTGTGTCGCCGGTGGGCTCTGCAACATGCTTCAGGGCAGCTTTCTCGGGCCGGTCTTAACGATCATTCTTTTGATAATGCCCTTTGGGGTGGGAACAATCGCTCCGCTGCTCTTGACGATCCCCTTCGAACTAAAGGAATTGAACCGCTCCGTGGCCGGCGCTGCGATAGGAATGATTCTTACTTTTCAAAACCTCGGTACCTTCATTTATCCGATTCTGTCCGGAAAGCTGATAGATCTATTCACTCCAAATTACTACCCCTATTTTGGAGCGCAGATGATGGCATTTGCCCTTACATTCCTTTTAGTGTGGAAGCTTGTGCCTGAAACAGGACCGGGAGCGGCAAAACCGGCGCCTCGACCGGCGTCAGTCCGGGCCGGCGCAGCATAGATCTGTGAGCTTCCCGTTTCGCTGCTGTGCGGGGTTTTCTGAATTAAAACAATGGCGTTTCACTCCAACATATCTTGATGGCAAACCGGTTCCAATGGCTGTGATTTTGGCGATACCGGTGAAATGAATAAGCAGCCGTTATTGAGGGGCAAACTTCTCGCCAGCATAAAATTCCAGATATCCACATCGCTTACATCGGAAAGCGCCGATTGGCATTCCTCCTGCCACTGGAGCACTCTTGATACCACGCCATAATGATATCTTCGTTTGGCCTTCTGTCCAGGAACTTACCGTCGGAATGTCCCTGCGCCATTTCGCCCTGACATTTGAAACATTTGAGGTCTATTTTACGGTAAAGGAATTTGCGAATCTTCTTGTATTATATCCGCAAGCTGTTGGCTGATGAGGAGGGAGCTTGAGCCAACCGGAGATTGTTATGACAGACATGACAAGCTATTGGGATGCTATGTGTCCGCTTCTCGACTACATCGAAGACCTGATAGGGATCAATATAAGAAACCTCGATCCTCTTTACCCGTTCATGAAAAGCCCTGTATTGGTCGTTGGAGCGGGTCAGGGCCTGTTAATTGAATCTCTGCGACAGAAGGGTTTTTCCGCAGAAGGGGTTGACCTTAGCCCGCAAATGGTGGCTTATGCCGAAAAGCGCAGGGGCATCAAGCTTTTTCATGCAAATGCGAACAACATGCCTTTCCAAGACAATCAATTCGCCTCGTCAATTGTGGCGACAGGGGTCATCGACTTTCTGGATGACAACGATCAGATCAGAAAGATTCTGAATGAGGTGAAACGGGTCACAGCCAGTCAGGGGGAGATATTTATAGCTTTCCTTGGATTTACTCCACAGACCGAAGATCTCCTGAGATATGTGGGCATGATATCCGATAGCGGCTATTGCCGTGTCAGAGCGGTTACGGAGGTGGCTCTCGCAGGAAGGCTTCCTGCGATGGTTCTTGGAAAGGAACTAAATAAGAGCCGATTCGGCATTATCATGAGAATCATCAAGGCCGCTATGTCTTTGCCAAAAACAATGCGGAAGGTGATGCTCAAGACAAGCAAAGATCTTAAAAAGAAATTAAAGAACGGAGAGTTACCGGATTTCAAGAATTTTATCGAAAGCGCACCAGAGCGCGTGCCCTATAGAAACAAAGCTCGGATTAAGGAATTGTTCAAGAATCTCAGTATCCCTCTAACCGACATTTTCACGTTCGACAACTGCAATATTGTCCGGTTGTCGTAACTGTTTAGCCAAGCCAATAAAACGAACCACGAAGATCTCGAAAATTGCAATGAAGCATCTCTTAGAGAAGGCCTTCGGGGTTCAAATTCCAGCCTGCCGTCATCACCCGGCACCCTTTTGTGGAGCTTTGGCGAATTTCCATTTCCTTGCTGCGTGATCGTAGTAAAATTCCAATTTTGATGGATGCGGGGGGGAGGGCTTGAGCCTTGCCCGTTCGGGGACGGTTCGTGGATTACCTAAAGCCTATGATCAGAAGCGAGGGTTGGTCTGACCGGGAGATGATTTCGAGAACCGTGGCCTATTTATCCTATCGACCTACCATGGTGCATCCTGCAGGCAGACCGAGTTGGAGAAAATGATTATGGCTGGGTCGGAAAAGAAAGAACACAAGGGCATTGGATGTGGAGTATTCCTAATCCTCGTTGGAATCGGGCTGTTTGCAGAACGTATGGGCTGGTTTCCTTTCAACACGGTGTGGTTTTTGCCCGCAGCATTCGTGGCGTGGGGCATGGCTGAGATCTTCGACGCGTTTCGGAACCGGTGATCCACTGGCAAAAGAGATTCAGCAGCTCATGACTGCCCTTTCAATTATTAGGATACATTCCGATATCGCAGCAGGTGCAAGCCAGTTGAAGAAGGAGCGGTGTGCATAATTTCGCGGATTTTACTTGCCCGATTGTTTTGGCCTCATGCCGATCAGCTGCGTGGAACCAACACCACCGATCACGCGATTAACCCTCATTACATCTCCATCAACCGTTCCCTTCCAAAATATTCTCGTATCATTTTGGTTGACCTTGCGCACAACTATGAAGGAGAAATTGTTGCCATCAATCTTGCCCTCTTTGATCTTCATCTCTCCCCATAGAGGGTTATATACGGTTCCTGTCAGAGTGGCTCCATCCACTTTAAAAATCATCTCAACGTCGGCATTCTCGGCTGTTACAATCCATTTACCGGATATGTCGCCCGCTTTTGCGGTTCCAACCAGAGCCAAAAACGCAAAGACCCAAACAAAATTCATTTTGTTTTTCATGGGAACCATAGTCTCCTGCGGCGGATGCTCGTTTACTGCATTTCTCTTATTACTCAGGATACTTTATAAATTAGCAAATTGGATCAGATGGGAGCAAGCACAATATTCCCGCCGATGTACCGCGTTAGTTATGGGGGGGCAGGCATTTCATTGATCTTGAAAAGCCGTCCACGTCTACGTCTACGTCCACGAGCACGTCCACGTTGACGTTTACGTGGACGTGCTCGTATACGTGGACGGCTTTTGTAGCATCAGTCAAGTTATTTGCCCCACGTAACTAACGGGATTCCCGCCGATGGGAGCGCACCCAATATGTCTACGTGCGCTGACTGAAATGCGACTTCAAGTTGTAGATGGCTAAACGGGATAAGAAACAGGCAAGGAAAGCGAGATAAGGCAAAGAAAGAGGAAATTACTCACGGGCTGCGCCTATGATTCCATAAACAAACTTTCGACCTCGACCAGCGACTTAACGATCCTATGCCCCAGGGCTTT
>JAHFUH010000688.1 GCA_023265215.1 Acidobacteriota bacterium | reverse complement strand
TTGGTCGACTTTACAATCCGGCTTGGGATTGATGTCATAGGTATCCCCAAAACAGCCGGCCATCCCTATGAAGTTGTGTGCTATGCCGCCTCTCTCGCCATCATAGCGGTCACCGTTAGCCCATTTTTTACGCCACGCCCCGATTCCTTATCATTTAACCACCTGCCCTCGTAGCGGGCACCGTCAGGCCATGTTTGTACGCCATACCCGTTCCTTCGGTAGTGCTCAAAATTACCTTCATAGCGAGAACCATCACTCAATGTTTTGGCGCCCTGCCCGCTCGGCCAGAAGGTTCCATTGGATGCCGGCCCACTGGTACAGCCGGACAAGGTAAAAATTCCCCAACCACAAACGAGCACAGTCATAACAACGCCAATATTAAATCGTATTGGAATCATGATTCTTTTTCACTAATTTTGGTAGGATTCTATATCTTGTAACGGGTTTGTCGAGAGAGGGAAAAACGAGAAGGCTCCGCTAACGACAAGCGAAATCCAATATGTATTTGTAGGTACTCTCAGGGGCAACCGATTCCCATTTGCCGGGGCTCAAGTCTTCATGAATCGGTTTCCCTTCGCCCATTTTTTCAGCGTGGATCGATGAATAAAGCACTCTCCGCTGTTTGTCCACGCAGTTGAATTCCGTTTGCATTTTCTCAGACCAATACATTTTGCCGCCAGCGCCAGTTTGGGGGGTGTTGTAGTCAGTGAGCTCCCATATCTTCGAAAGGTTTCCAGTCCTGGTTTTGCGGTCATCCAGGTAGTGCGTGAATTCGTCCGGGTCTGCAAACATTCCCCACTCGGCTTTTGCGTTGCAGGTCAGGATCGCCAGTAGCAGCGTCAAGAATGCGTAACTATACTTTTTCTGATTCATCATCTATTCCTTTGAAATTTTGTTTCGACCATGCTCAATGTTCAAACCGCGATGAAACCACACCCGGTTAACGCTAGTCTTGAGTCTCTTTGATTTTTAACCAACGACCGATCCTGTCATTGCATTCCCATTTGCCGGTTCTGCTCAAGCGACAATTTGATCAAGAAGTCCAGCCATATTCCGCGAATCGAATTCAACCGGCCGTCCTTGGTTGCCTCAAGGGCATTCGAAACAACGTTACGAAAACGGTTTCCATCGCTTAGCAAAGGGGACTGGGGGAAACTTTTGACCTCGGCAAATTTCTTCTGTGCCTCGTAAGCGGCAAGACGTCTGTCGATTGTGTCTTGCATCGCAAAGGTGGAATACTTCTTTCGCTCTTCGCTGTTCACAGCGATTAATTCATTCAGCTTTTCAATATATTGTTCAGAGCTTCTGGCCCGTTGCTTTTCCAACGCCAGAGAGATTTGGGAAATATCGGCCGCTTTGCCAATCTTCTGGGCAACCCGGCTCATGCACAGCCCCAGCTCCCACCCAATGTCTGACTGGCTGGACAATAGATGTGGTTTGACTTTTTCATACAACCTTTCGGCAATATCGGGGCGGCCTTCGGACTGATAAATCGTTGCTGCCCGGCAATCCAGATTAAGGGCCAGAGTGTTGCGGAAGATTTGTCTCGCATTGGTATATTTCCCACCGATGCCGGCCAGCGCCTTAAGGCGCGACTTCAGCACAATGTTGCGCTCCTGGCGAACCACCGCGCCATCAAACTGTGAAAACATGTCGCCAAGCATACTGATTCCATCCAGTTCCCTGTGGTCGGAAATCATATTGGCGAGTTTGTAATATGTCTGCTGTTTTCCGGAATATGAGAGATCGGAAATAAATGGTACAACGCTTCTGAATTCTCCAACCTGGGTTTTCTGAACAAGCTTTTTCTTTTCCATCAGGATATCGACTGCAGACGCGTAATCGCCGCGCAACATCAGGTGGGCAAAATATTCAGCATAAAACCCGTCATATTCCTGATTGCTTAGCTGAGGTTCTCCAGCGGCCCTGCTGGCGGCTCTGCCGCGAACTATGGGGGCGTGCAACCTGATTTTGCCAAAAATTGCGTTTGCTTCGGCGGTATTTCCAGACAGGTAATTCAGGGTGGCAAGAGCAGCGCCTGCCTCCAGGTTAAGCGCGCAAGAATCGAGAAATTCGCCCTTGGGCTGTGCGCATTCCTTGTCTGCCTTTGAATAATGTTGGGAGCTGTCAGGGGCAAAGGGGCTATATTGGAATGAGGTAACTGTCTTCAGCAAATTGGGAAGTTTATCCCGATTTCCGGATACGCCATACAAGAGGGCGTGATCCGTCAAACCGACTAAAACCACCGATTGGACGATCGGGTTGTTTTCAATGTCTTGGCTGATGAGAGAAAGTACAAGCCCGGAGAATTTTGCCGTCCATGATCCTGGGGCCGGTTCGATCCGAACGTCATCGGGAATAGTCATTGCCGGATCGGGTGCGGAAGCAATCATATTGCTGGTTTCTTGCGACAATTGAATCTCTGTTTTCGAGAGCGGATTATCTTCCAGCGATGACTGCCGGGGCGACGTATTTGCGCACCCGCCAAGAACGGCAACTATCATGATCGGCAGAACAAGGTATCCAGAATTTCTCCCAGCACGAGTACCGGCACGAAAAACAACCTTGCCAGAAATGTCCTGCTCGCCTTCGCCAATTCCTGTATTCATACACCCTCCCCAGCCAGTAAATAAAATGCTTGCAACGTGCAAACAAGCCTGTCATCAAGTGTTGCTAATCATGAATCTAATGTGCCTGACTGCATTTGCTTTCTTCAGGCACATCGCAGTTAGTATTTTCCGGGCAAATTTTCGCAGACCATCCTGGTTGCTCGTCGGAATGACCGGTTGCCGAATGCGCCGGCGATTGAGTCATTGCAGAGTTATGGGCAGGAACTTAGTTGTTTTTTGAGTAGCCAATCCACCCGTCGCTGAACCAGAAGCATACGGAAAACGTAACCGGCACATCGCAATCATTGTTTGGAGTAACAGTAAATCCAAACCCGGGAGGAGATGTCTCAATTTTTGAACACTGCGCTATAGGTACTCTCGCTTCTTGTGAATCCGTTGCTTGCCCTTGACCGGCGGAATAGCCAAGACTGGAGAGATAAGCCTCTGCCCAGTTGCGACAATCCCGAATCGTTTGCT
>JAHFUH010000687.1 GCA_023265215.1 Acidobacteriota bacterium | reverse complement strand
GTCCCCACATTCTGCGTCAGCATCAGCTGACTCGATAATATTGAACCATTTATTATCCTTTTTGAATATTCGTACCAATACCCATTTTGCATATTAGTAGAAATACCCATGGGCAGCGTTCAGTTTGCTTAATCGTGAAGGGCTAGTACTTTCCGTATTCACGCGTGAAGTCAACCATAGCCTTCAAATTTTCGGATTTCACTTCATCGATGACCGATCCAGGGCCCACAATAAGGCCGCCATCTTTCCCGACAACGTCTATCAACCATTTGCAGTATTTCTTCACACCCTCGACATCGCTTGTCTGAAGCAGCGATGCCGGAACGTTTCCCGAGATGCAGACCCGGCCGCCGAGCGCCTGTTTGACTTTTGCCATGTCAGAGCGATCAAAACGGGCGATGACCTTTCCCTTCGGAAGTTCCTGGAGGTATTCGAGCCGTTTGGTGTAGTCCCCTTCAAAAAATATTTCAGGCGTATACCCGGCGTCCACCAGGGCATTGACCAGTTTCATCAAGTAGGGCCAGTAGAATTTCTCAAATTGTTTTAGCGACATGAAACCGTCCGCACCCCTGTGCAAAGCAATGAAAGCGGTGGTGAACTCTGTGGCCTTCGGGCCTGTTGCAATCCGCTGAATTGTCTGCTGCATCAGCTTTTCAATTGCCGCCATAACTTGTCCGGGCAGCGGTACATATCCAGCATGGCGCCCCTCATGCCGCGCAGAAAATCGGAAATCATGTCGTAGGGCACTCCTCCGCCGATGCCGGCCGTCCGGCCGGGGAAGCCCTGCCTGTTCAATTCCTCGAACATATCCCGGACTTGTGCTTGCCATTCCATGGCTTCCTGCGCGATGCCGGCCATTTTTTGCAGCATGTTTGCGAACTCGGGCGTCGCCAGGACGTGGAAGGGAAGATAATTCATAATGGATTCCAGCGGAGGCAATTTAGTCAGGGGAGCCAAAAATCCATAAGCGCGGGGCAGAATGCAACGGATATTAAAATCCGACTGGTCGTTCAGAAAACTGTCATATTCCTCCGCCTTCATATGCTCGGCTTCAATAAACTGGTGGGAAGAGTTGACGCCGACACCGTGGCCGGGCCATGCGGTAGTTTTTGTATCCAGCGCTTCCATTACTCTCCCGGACTGGTTTGGAAAATATTCGCACCTGTCCGGCTGAAGCCAGAGGGCTGTTTTAATATAAGCCTGTTTCCATTTTGGAAAGTCGTAATAGGAGTCCCGATAAGTAATACCCGTGAATCGGGCGGGAAAATAGCTCAAATGAATAGATGTCGGCACTCGGTCCGGCACTCTCAGCTGAACAGCGTCGATATATCTTTTTTCTCTTTCACGGTAGAGCTGCTCCGTAGCCTTATCCATTGTTCTCTCCTTGCGAATTCTTGGGTGAAATAAAATACGGCAATCCGCGCGTGCGGCCATCCGGATTGATGCTTGCGACATGATAAAAGTGCGCTTTGCATCCCGATATGCAATCGCTGGAGCCAAATCCCGGAACCGGCGCCGAAACGCCGTCCCCCGATGCCAGCCGCTTTGAAACGACGCATTCGTTTTTTCTGGCAAGCGCTCGAAATCCTGTTATTTGGGACTGAGGATGGACAAGCAGATAATCAATATGCCAATGCAGCTTGCCTTTTTTGGTTTCAGCCAGGCGCAGGTGGCGGGCAATGCGTCCGGCGATCCCCCGGCGTGCGCTTCCTACATAAATGTATTCCCCGGCTGGAAGGGAAACGCGCTTGAGCGCCCCTGGCTTCAGACACACGGATCGCTTCAAAATCAGGCGAAGCAGGTAGGCGCCTTTTTCGATCATATTCTGCACCGGAATGGCAGCATCTTATAGGGATTTGGTAATCTTAGTATATGATTTTTTATTCATCGGGGTTGGGGTCGGTATCGGAGTCGAAGTTTTTCTTTGAGTATTTGGATTTGCAAGCTTTAAACTCAAAAAAAACCGACCCCGACCCCGACGCCGAACGAATTAGCAGTTGTTGCTTAAGTAGAAAGGAGCTGGCAGTGGACTATCGAAACCTTGGCAGGACCGGCTTAAAAATCAGCCCCTTGTGCCTCGGCACAATGAATTTCGGCTGGAATACTTCCGAGAGCGAAAGCTTCGCTCTTATGGACAAAGCTTTGGAGATGGGCATCAACTTTTTTGATACAGCCAACGTATATGGCTGGAAGACCGGCGAGGGCCTGACAGAGCAAATCATCGGACGCTGGCTGGCTCAAGGCGGCGGCCGGCGCGATAGGATTGTTCTGGCTACAAAGGTCTACAACAAAATGGGAGAAGGTCCCAATGACATGCGCCTTTCCGCCTATCATATCCGGCGAGCCTGCGAAGGAAGCTTGCGGCGTCTCAAGACAGAAGTGATTGACCTTTATCAAATGCATCATATCGATCGGAGCACGCCTTGGGAAGAAATCTGGCAGGCTATGGAGCAACTGGTGCGGGAAGGGAAGGTCCTCTACATTGGCAGCAGCAATTTTGCCGGCTGGCATATCGCGCACGCGCAGAGCGAAGCACAGAAGAGGCGTTTCATGGGTTTGGTGTCGGAGCAAAGCCTCTATAACCTGGCCACCCGGGCTATCGAGTTGGAGGTTATTCCTGCCTGTCGCGAATATGGTATGGCGCTAATTCCGTGGAGTCCGATGGAAGGGGGGTTGCTCAGCGGCGCTTTGGAAAAGGCGAAAGAAGGGCGCAGAAGCCAGGAACGAACAATGGATCTGATTGAAAAACATCGAAGCCAATTGGAGAAATACGAGCCGCTGTGCAAGGCAATTGGGGAAAAGCCGGCCGATGTGGCGTTGGCCTGGCTGTTGCACAATCCTGTTGTTACCTCCCCTATAATCGGGCCCCGCACGATGGGGCAGCTAACGGAAAGCGCAAGGGCGCTGGATTTAAAGCTATCGGAGGAAGTCCTCAAGAAACTGGATGAGATCTGGCCCGGGCCCGGCGGTGAAGCTCCGGAAGCGTACGCCTGGTGAATTTTTCAATGAACAAAAACCAACAGCCTTCGGGGTCGGAGTCGGGGTCGGTATCGGGATCGGCTTTTTGCTAAGCTAAAAGTCCGATG
>JAHFUH010000170.1 GCA_023265215.1 Acidobacteriota bacterium | reverse complement strand
TGAACTGGGATCATTCCAGTCCGCTAAAGGCAAAGGGGTCCTGCGCCTCGAGGGGAAAGAGTACCGGGTTCAGGAAGGCGATGTCATACTGTTTCGATTCAATCTCTGAAAAATGAGCTGTCAGCTTTCAGCCTTCAGAAAGGTGCAGTTTTTGGCTGATTGCTGAGGACTGAAAGCTGATGGTTATTATTGAAGCTAAAAACTCCAGCGGGGCCGCCTGATGGCTGCGCTGGTCCGATCCATGACAAAATTTTTCCCCCTCATCATTTTAATTATAGCTGGGCCCGGATATGCGGAGGAGTTGTCGAATCCAAAATCGGCGCTCTTCGGAAAAACCATCCGGCATATAGATTATGACACGACCTTAGATCGCTCTCATTTCGATCCTTATCTCGGTATAAAGCCGGGAGCCATGCTTACGCAAACCGCAGTTAAAGAAGCGATTCAATTCCTCTATGACAGCGGTCGTTTTTCCCAAATTACAGTGGAAGCTTTTCCCGATGGGGAAGAGGTAAAGCTCCTGTTCAAGCTTCGAGATAATTACTACTTCAACAGGTTTTCCATCACCGGGAAAGTCGATCTCAAAGGCCGCTCATTATTGGACCTGGTGTCATTACCGGTCGGGCAGCGCTTCACAAACGAAAAATTGGAAGAATCCCGCCATGCTGTTCTCAAGTTCCTGAATGAAAGAGGTTTTTATCTGGCAAAGGCGATTGCGCGGCCTGTCATGGATAACAAGACTCGTTATGTGAACACTGTTTTTGATGTGAATGCAGGAAAACTTGCCACCATTCGTTCAATTGAAGTCCCCGGAGTACCTTCTCCGGAAAACAAAGATGTGCTGGAAAAGTTCGGGTACAAAAAAGGGAGCAAGTATGATCGCAGCCGCTTAAACGGCCGTGTCGAGAACCTCAGAAAATATTTTATAAAAAAGGGCTATCTCGCTGCGATTCCGCAAATCTCGGAAGCGCTCGAAGCGGAGCATGAAACGGTGGCTCTCCAGATTATTGTCGCCAATTTCAGCAGGGTGCGGGTTGTGGTTCAGGGTTTCAAGATAGATAAGACGCAGCTTCCCCGATTGCTGCCTGCGCTAAGCGGAGAAGGGATCAATCCGGATACGCTGGAGGAAGGACTGAACAACCTCAAGGACTATCTGGAAAACAAGGGTTATCCCGAAGCAGAAGTCACCATCGGCGAAACGGCGGACAATTCCGGCGTTCGTGTTTTCCACTATGGGATTTTTCCAAGTCATAAGTTCACAGTGGCCCGTATCAATTTCAAGGGAAACCACGTTTTTACTGATCAGGAGATGCTTGCAGCCGTCAAAATTCAGCCGGCCGCTTTTATGCAAAGCACTGCATACAGCGCGGATAATCTGGATGACGACGTGGGCTCGCTCAAGGCTCTTTACGAATCGCGCGGGTACCTGGAGGCAAAAATTATCCCGCTTATGGAGCCGCTCGACGGCAGCAGTAAACTTGGTATCACGTACACTTGCGAAGAAGGGCGGATTTCGCGAATCCAGTCTCTGGATATTCATGGAAATGTTGCTGTTGAAAAAAAAGAGCTGATGTCCAAGATCAAACTCGTCCAGGGCGCGCCCTATTCTCCGTCTTTGGCTGAACAGGCCCGCCAGAGTCTGCTTTCCGCATACAATGATTTTGGGTTCCTCCGGGCGCAGGTCACAGTCCGTGCCGGCGCGCCCAATGACGAAGGCGAGTATCCGGTTGAATTCCAGGCAGAGGAAGGAACTCGGACGATCGTTGATCGTATTTTCATTCTCGGAGCCGAACGGACGCGCGACTCCATTATCAACAAGAGAATCAAACTCAAATCCAATGAACCGCTCAGCCTCGGAAAGTTACTGCAAACGCAGCAGGCTCTTTACGGACTTGGGATCTTCGATCAGGTCCGCGTGGCTCCGCAGAATCCTGAAAGCGTTGCGCCTTACCAGGATGTTGTTGTCCGTTTGCAGGAATCCAATCGGTTCACCCTGAGATATGGCTTCGGCTACCAGGAAAGGGAGAAACTGCGCGGCACGCTTGAATTTTCAGATCTCAACATCCTGGGCAGAGCTCAACGCGCCGATATCCGGTTGCGGGGGAGCAGCATAGAGCAGGAGGCAATCTTCAATCTCCGGCAGCCGCAATTTCGAGCTTTACCCGTTGATTCCTATTTCACGTTTTCGTACCTTCAACGTCGGGACGTCAGCTTTGACAGCAAGCGGTTCAACCTGTCCTATCAGTTCAGCCGTCCGCTGACGGAACACAGCTGGGGCATGTTCCGCTACAACTTCAAGAACGTCCGGCTTTCCAATTTGCATGTGTCGGCATCGGAATTAGGGAGGGAGGACACTCCGCGCAATCTTTCCACGTTCTCGGCCGCTTTCATCACGGATTCGCGGGACAACCGCCTGGATCCGACGAAAGGTTTTTTTTCTTCGACAGATTTTGGCGTCACGACCAAGCTTATGGGCAGCAACGATTACACCTCGTTCTTCACGCAAAACAGTTATTATCAGAAACTGCCGCAGTCTCTCTTAATGGCAGGATCCATACGCTTTGGCGCGGCTCATCCATTCGGCGGCGATACAGCGCTGCCTATCAGCGAGCGATATTTTGCCGGCGGCGGATCCAGTCTGCGCGGTTTTGAAACGGATTTCGCCGGCCCGCTGGACTCGGTTACGAATAAGCCGGTGGGCGGAAATGCACTTTTCACCGGCTCAGTGGAAATCCGCGTTCCCATTTTTAGTTTTATTCATCTGGCGGGTTTTTACGATACCGGCAATGTTTTTCGAAAGCTTCGCGATATAGATGTTGCCGGATTCAGTCATGCGGTCGGGCTCGGGCTTCGAATCAAAACTCCTTTCGGGCCGTTGCGGGCTGATTACGGCTATAATCTTAATTTGTCTACGGATCTGCAAAGCAAAGGCTTTTCCCGGGGGCACCTCTTTATCACAATCGGGCCTCCATTTTAGAAACAGGGACATGCAACGTCAGCGTGATATTTTTAAAATCCTGGAATATTTTGGCCTCGGGGTTATCTCTGTTTTCCTGGCTTTTGTGCCTGCAGCATCGGGAGAGGAGATTGACCGTTTGCTCGCAGCCGTAAACGGGAAAGTAATTACAGAAGGGGATGTCCGGCTTGCCCGCAATCTGAATGCGGTGATCTTCTCCGGCAGCATGGGACCCCTCGATTCCTACGATCAGGCCGTCAGCAGCCTTATTGACCTTGAGCTCCTGCGCCAGGAATTGAAAAATTTCGGCATGGCCAGGGTGGATGAAACAGAAGTTGAGTCCCACCTGCAGGCGTTTCGAGACGCTTATGCGCAAATGGGAGGCCTTGCAGCTTTTCTGCAAAAATACGGACTGCAGGAATCGGAGCTAATTTCATATTTGCGGCTCGAATCATCCATCAACCAGTTTGTAAATTTCCGGTTCCGCCCGTTCATCAGCGTTACCATGGAAGAAATAAGTTCGTATTACGAAAAAAGATTGGCGCCTCAGCTCAAGAAATCCAAACTCGATCTGCCGCCTCTGTCGCAAGTCTCAACTCGAATAGAGGAGAACCTGCGGGAAGAGAAGATCAACGAGGTACTCGATCAATGGATCGCCAACATCCGGCACAATTCCCGCATCGAATACTTTGAGGAGAAACTCCGCCCCGCGTCAGAAGCAGGAAAATTAGGCCGGTAGTTGAATGGAGCAAAAACTGTGAAGGTTGGCTGGAAAATTTTGGCAATAGTGATCGCTCTTTGCTTCATCTTTGCGTTGGTTGCCCGCTGCTATTTTCAAACAGAGAGTTTTCAGGAATTTGCGCGCGCCAAAATCATTTCCGCCATTCAAAACGCAACAGGGTTGGAATGCAGAGTTGCGCGGACTCATATCGATGGGTTCCGAGGCGGGATTGAGATTTCCGATCTGGAGCTTGTTCCAAAAGCCGCAGCCTCCGACCTCGTCAATCTCAAAATAGAGAGCATCAAAGCAAGGCTGAGCATTTCTTCTCTCTGGCATTTTCGAGTTCGCCTGTCCGAGCTGACGATCGTTCAACCTCATCTGGAGATGATCAGCAGTTCCGGCCAAAGCGGCGCCTGGAATCCTGAAGGGATTTTAAAAACGCTTAACATCTCCCTCAGGCTCGAAGCCTCTAAGGTTGCAATTCTGAACGGCTGGCTGAAAGTCAATGAGCGGAGCTCGCCGTTCAATCTGTTATTTGAACATCTGGATTGCGAGGTTCGTTACTCCAAGGAAATCCCCAGCTATAGGATTCACATTGAGTATTCCAATAGCCGGCTTTTCTGGGAGCAGCGCGATATTGTGCATGACCTGGAAGTGGATGCGGATTTTTCCCTCCGCGAAATAGCCATCGAGCACTTTAGATTCCGCCACAACGCAACTTTGCTCACCGGAAGCGGTTCCATGAAAGACTGGAATTCACCGGCGCTTTTTATCCACGCTGCAGGGATATTGAATGCAAGAGATTTGATACTCACGACTCCTTCTCTTAACGAGGGGCGTGGCGAGATCAGCGTTTCGGCGGATTTGCGATACAATCACGCCGGTGTTTATTCTAAGGGAAGGTTTTCGGCTCGGACTGGAGTCTACCGCAGGATGGCTTATGCCAATCTTGCCGGCAGCTATGAGATTCAGAACGATGTCCTGAATCTGCGCGATTTGTCCGGAATAGTTGGGAAAGGAAGCTTCCTTCTTAATGGCGAAATCCAGCTTAAAAGCAAGAGCAAGTCAGCCAACATCATAAAAGTTTTGACAAAGAATGTTTCGCTGATCAATGCGGGACGGTTTTTAAATCTGCCTTTGATTGATTTTGAAAACACTGCGGATGCTACGACGATTCTCACCTGGCAAGCCGGCCAGGAGCTGAAAGCAGATTGTGACGCCACTCTACATGGTTTGCAGCCAATGGCGGCCGGTGCGGGAAAAAGTACGCTTCTCGACGGTTCCATGCATTTCACATATTTTGAATCGGGGACGGTGCAAATTTCATCTGCCAGCCTCAAATCTCCCTACACGACAGTCTACGCATCCGGTGGAGAGGGATCTCTGTTTCAGGTCCAGATGTCGACGAGCCTGTTTTCCGAGCCGCTCAGCCTGATAGCTGGATTTTCCCCGCCCATTGCGGAGTTGATAAAAAAAAATTCCGACCTGCTGCACATGGGCGGCAGTTACAATTTTGATGGGAACGTTGGCATCCAATCCTCAACGGATGTTGATATCCTGGGAAACGTGCAGGTTAAAAACGCCAGTTGGCGATCCTATAGGGTCGAGCTGCTATCAGCGCGGGCTCATTTCAACTCCCCTCATTTGAAGCTTCAATCCCTGGCAATTCACCAAGGGAAGCAAGTGATCGAGGGACAGTTTGATCTCGACCTCTTGGAAGGAGAACAGGTTTCGAAGCTCAAATTTCAAGGCAATGCCCAAAATGTTGCGCTCGCTTCCCTTAAAGATTTCGGAATAGATGGCCCTTTCGCCGGCGATCTGAGCGGCAGCGGAACTATCGAATATGATCGGGGTGCTTGGGGAGGCGGCGCGCAGTTTTTGGTTGAGAAGGGGAGTTTCGCGGGAGAGCCGTTCGATCAATTACGGGCTAAAGTTCAGCTCGAAAACCAGAGTTTACGCTTGTTGCAGGCAGAGGCTATTCGCGGTCCGGCACGGCTGAGCGCGGAAGGCCAGATCAAATTGGACGCCGGGGAATTGAACCTCCTCACGAACCTGCACGGTTTTCCACTGAAAGATGTTTCTGTGATTCGCGAGAAAAACCTGCCAATGCAAGGCCGCTTGAATGTGTCCGGCGCTCTGCAGGGCACTTTGGACAAACCGGCTTTCCTCGGCAGTTTTGAACTCGAAGGTCTTCTCTATGACACCTGGAATCTGGGGCATGGAACCGGCAAGCTTAATTACAAGGAAGGCAAAGTGCAAGGCAGCGCCTCCATTCAGTCGGATTTCGGAGCATTTGTCCTTCAGGCTGATTTGGCAGCTAGTGAGAAATTTCCGGGAAAAATCAAAGTTGAATTTGAAGGTCTGGATATTCAAAAGATTGTTCCTGGAAAGGCTCCTGCCTATCTCCGGGAAATCAGCACTGCTCTGAAAGGAAGAGTTGATGTCGAAGGGACATTCGCAGATTTCGATGCGCTGAGCATAAGCGGTGAGTTGGATGGCGCGCATTTTAAGATTCAGGATTATGAACTCCACAATTCCGGACAAGTCAAATTCTCCCTGATCAACCGCAATCTCCGCCTGGAAAGCGTCAAGATCCTTGGTGAGGGTACCAGCCTGGTTTTGAATGGGACTGTTCCTGTGGATGACAGCGGCAATCTGGATATGGATCTAAAAGGCAATCTTAATCTGCAGTTCCTGGAAGGTATCGAAAAGAAATTGCATGCGTCGGGGGGGGCGGCGCTCGATATCAGGGCCAATGGCACCAGGGAAAATCCTCAAATCATTGGGCGGGTTACTTTCCAGGATGCCAAATTGGATTACCCGGATTTCCCGTTCCGCTTTTCTTCGATGCAGGGCGATATGGTTTTATCCCGGAATCTTATTAGGTTTGAGAGAGTTCACGGGGCGGCTTCTTCCGGCACAATTCAGCTGTCTGGAACCATCGAGCATCGGAATGCGGCTCTTCAATCGATAAACATGGGGATTACTCTTCGAAACTTCAGGTTTCCTTTTCCAAAAGATTTTCGTTCGGTTGCAGATGCGGATCTGGTATTGACTTTGAACGGAACCAGCGGTGTTCCGATCCTAACCGGGGATGTCAATGTAATCCGATCGGATTACATTCGTGGCTTTAATCTTCTCGAACAGCTGACCAGCCGCAGCGTGGTCCAGTCCGGACCATTGACAACATCTCCTTTCATGCTCGGCCTGCGTTTGGATGTCGATATCCACTCGGATAATGGGCTGTATATTGATAATGAACTGGCCAGACTGCGCGGCAGCTTGCGGCTTACACTGCGGGGAACTCCCGCATACCCGTCGTTAACAGGGCGCGTGGAAGCCGGCGACGGAACAATATTCTACCGGGGAAACCGGTTCGAGATTTCACATGCATACGCCGATTTTTTGGATCGCAATCGGATAAACCCCGTGCTGGAAATCCGAGCCGAAGCGGATGTGAAAACGTACCGCCTGATACTGGATGCGATTGGCGATTTGGATCACTTGACCCTGAATATAACTTCGGATCCGCCGATGTCCACTGTCGATATCCTGTCGCTTCTGACAACCGGGAAAGCGGATACGGGAACGGCTTCCGGGAACAGCATCGGAACCGGCACCGCGAGGCGTGAGTCGCAGATGACGGGTTTGAGTGCCGCAAGTGTGTTGTCGGAAAACCTGACTGGTGTCATCGGGAAACGCGTTCAACGCATTTTTGGACTTGAAAGCTTCCGGGTGGATCCCTTCCTGGCAGGAGCTGAAAACGATCCGACGGCTCGTGTCACGATCAGTGAGCGGCTTGCAAAGGACTTGGTTGTGACTTTTTCCCGCAATCTCACGACAAGCCAGGAGCAGATAGTTATCATAGAATACGATGTTACAAAGGATCTGTCGATTGTCGCCACCCGGGATGAGGATGGAAAATATGGCTTGGATTTCCGCTTTCGCAAGCGGCTGCGATGAAGCCCGGTTCCGGGAATGACATTCAGCCCGGCAGTTTTCTCACTGTTGCGTATAAGTGCTGTCATTATTTTGATTTATTTGTAATTAAAAGTGCGTAAAATAGGTCATCTCTTGGGCAACGGAGAAAATCGTCATGAAAATCCTGGTGATAGAAGATGAATCCAAAGTCGCTCATTTCATAATGAAGGGTTTGCAGCAGTCAGGATTTGAAATTGATCTAGCCTTAGACGGGGAAGAAGGTCTTAAAAAAGCCCAGGAGAGCCAATTTGATTTGATTTTGTTGGATCTGATGCTCCCCAAAATGAGTGGGTGGGACCTTATTCCCAAAATCAGAGAATCAAATTCGGCCATTCACATTATAGCCCTGACAGCCAAGGCAGCAGTGGAGGACAGGGTCCACGGGCTAAATCTCGGATGTGATGATTACCTGACGAAACCATTTTCTTTCGCGGAATTGCTCGCCCGGATTCAGGTGCAACTGCGCCGCGGAGACTCCGCCGGAGCCCTCGAATTACGCGCTTCCGATCTTGTCCTGAATCCTCTCAAGCGCAAAGTGACCAGAGGCGGCAAAAATATTGAGCTTTCCAATAAGGAATACCTGCTTTTGGATTACCTCATGCGAAACAAAGGCCAAATCGTCACAAGGCATATGATTGTAGAGAATGTCTGGGATGCAAGTTTCGATAATGTGACCAATGTTGTCGATGTGTACATCAATTACTTGCGAAACAAAATTGACCGTGAATTTGAACCTCGGCTGATTCAAACGATCCGGGGAGTCGGCTATTCCATCCGCGGTTGAATGCAGTGAATCTGCAAAGCCTTCGCTTTAAACTCATCTGGACTCACGGGGCGGCTATCGGGCTGATGGTTGTGTGCATTGGCCTGACACGCTATCAATTAATCAGTTATCGTTCTCAGAAGAATTTTGATGAGACGCTGCTCAATGATGGGCAATTCTTCGTCTCCCGAATCAAATTGGAAGGCACCGGCTTTACCTGGTCCGTGGATGGTTTGAATATCGGCGACAGCCTGACGATCCGAGAACTCGAGCCGCTTTTTGTTGTCACGGATTTAAATGGACAGGTTTTTGGCAGCAGTTCCTACAGCAAATACATGAAAAACATGCTCGCTCGAGGAGACCTGAAAGCAATACTTCAGCAGCGAAGCGGTTTCTCCACAGCGATAGCGTCCGATAAGTCCAAGTATCGATTTATTAGCCTTCAATATTCGGGAGCTTTCTCCCAGCCTGCAGTTATGCACATAGGCCGTTCCCTGGAATCACTGAACAAATTTCTTGAAGAATACGTGGTTCTCTATATTTATTCCGTTCCCCTTATGCTGGCAATTTCGTGTGTTGTAGGCTGGTTGCTGGCAGGCAGAGCGCTGAAACCATTTGAAGAAATCACCAAGACAGCCGAGAGGATTACATACGAAAATTTGAATACGCAAATCGTCACCAGCCGCAAGGAGGAGGAAGTGCAGCGGCTCGTGCAGTCCTTCAATTCCATGGTCCGGCGCCTGGACGAATCTTTCCAGCAAATGCGTAAATTCAACGCGGATGTAGCCCACGAACTGCGGACTCCCATCGCGATACTCCAAGGCGAGACCGAGCTG
>JAHFUH010000686.1 GCA_023265215.1 Acidobacteriota bacterium | reverse complement strand
CGCAAGCCATGCATACATGCGAAGGATTGTTGGCTAATATTTTCAGTTCTTTTGAATCTGAGTCAGGAGAGAAATCACAAATTTTTCTTGTGGACTGGTCCTCTGACTGCACTTTCTCCGACATAGGCCACCTCATTTGGTAGATAACCTCTGCAAGAAATATAAGACCCTATTTCAATTATGTCAATGAATGTTGATTTCATAACGCTCATAAACAGTGCCCGTAAACAATTTCTACTATTACAACATGGGGCAACTTTGTTAATACCTATTCGGTCATAGGCTTCAGCGAGGGCCATTTACGGCGTCCTCTGCTTTCCTGCGGTGGAAGACATTTTCGTCCTAGGCTTAGCATTTAGTTCTCTAATTTCAATTTATTGTCACCATTCCAGCCTGCCAATTCCAACGATACAAACCTCATTGTAATCAAGGATCGCAGCGCGCTGTAATCTGGATGAGGGACCCACATTACTTTGGCCTCAGGAACAATAGCTCGAACGGGTAAGAATCATAGAATTTTTTCACAATAAAGACATTGCAATGTCTTCCTATCGCAATATAATGTACATTACGATGTCTATTGAATCGGTTATTGAGGCCCAAAATCCCTGGTGGCGAACTGCTGCACCTGGCTTTCCGGCAGGACGGTTTCCAGTTCGGAGGGACGTTCAACCACGAGTCCTTGACCATCTGCTCCGGGTTGATGAACGCAGGGCGCTTTTAATCCACGGCCCAAGGCAAGTAGGAAAGACAGTCCTCATGCTTCAAACGGTCGAGGATCTTCTCAGACAAGGCTGGCCGGCAGCCAATATCACCTACTTTGATTTTTCTGATGATCGTCTTCCTGTGGCGCCCATCTCTCCTCGACAAGTGGCAGAGTTAAATCCAACCGGAACACTAAAAGACCCGCCACGCATTTTTTTATTCGATGAAATTTCACGCGCTGAGCGCTGGTCGGATTGGCTGAAACAAGCGGTAGACTCTGGCCGCGGTCGATTCATTGTTACCGATTCAGCAGCCGGCCTCATAAGGGACCAGTCTCGCGAATCTGGATTGGGAAGATGGAATGAGGTACCCATTGAAGGCCTATCATTCTCAGAGTTCCTTCGTTTTCAGCGGCCGGGCGATAGTGCGCAGAGTGTTTTTGAGTTGCTGCCGAACTCAACGGCACGCTATTTGGCGGCAGGCGGTTTCCCGGAGCATGCAAGCAGCGAAGCGTTCGAGGAAGTACGGCGCCGATTGCGTTCAGATATTGTTGATCGGGCAATCATGCGGGATCTGGCCCTGCTTGGGGGAGTGGATGTTGTTCAGGCGCGGGCGTTCTTTATTTACCTGGCACAGTCCTCAGGCTCGATTTTTGATGCGGTTTCCCGTGCACGTGAGGTGGGCGCGGACCCAAGGTCAATTAGAAACTGGTGTCGTCTGTTTGAAGACGCTAATTTGATAGTACCTCTTACAAGGCGAACCGCTTACCCTTCAGCGAGACTTCGATCAAAACCAAAGATCTACGCTGCCGATCACGGTATTGTCTCAGCCTTTGCACCGATCCCCGACCCTCTGGAAGCACCCCAAGTTCGCGACGCTGTCATCGAAGCCGCTGTGTTCAGACATCTTCGAGAAGCGTCCGGCCGCCTGAAGGGCGAACTAGCGTACTTCAGAAAAGACGAGCGGTTGGAAATTAATTTTGTTTTGGACCTTCCGGACGGCGTGGTTGCGGTTGAGGTCACTGGAAGTGCTGATGTGATCCCGAAGCTTGCCACACTATCGACAGCCGCTCGGGCCGCGAAAGCAAATCGCGTTTTATTGATCCACGGCGGCGCAGAACGTCGTGACCGGGACGGAATTCGCACAATTCCCTTGCCTGATTTCCTGCTGAACACAGACAGTTGCCTTCAGGAAGGGAAAACGGCATGACAGGAATCCCGTTGGGACAGCATGAAACCAACAACCTGGAATTCAAGCAAAAGGACTCCTTGTCTCAACCTGAGTCGATTGGACGAGAAATCGTTGGAATGCTGAACTCCGCGGGCGGCGAGATATGGATCGGCATTAAGGAACAGGATGGAACTGCTGCCTCGCTCGACCCAATCAACGATCCAGAGAGTGCTAGAAAGTCACTTCGTGATTATTTAGCTGATGTGCTGGAACCGGCGCCTCAGGGCGACGAGGTCAAAATCGATGTTGAGCGAGATCCAGACGGCCGCCACGTTCTCAGAATTTCCGCACTGCCATCGGAAGACCGAAAGCCCTACGCTCTGCTCAAAAAGAGCGGCAGGCATTTCTTCATTCGATCGGATGACCGGCTCCGCCCTATGTCGCGAGAGGAGATAGCGAAGCAATTTCAATCTCGTAATCCTGCTCAAAACGCTCCGGATTCTGCAGTACCCGCATTGCGAAAGGAAAGGGATGCTCTTCAGAAGAGTGAAGGTATTTACTGGATTGGCCTGCAGCCGCAACCACCGGAAGCATTAAACATCCAGGATGTCGATATTCACCGCTATCTTCAGGATGCCACATTAAGCGGGAATCGGCCGCACGGATGGAATTTCATGAGCCCCTATGAAGAACCGGAACTGCGCAGTGGCAAACTGGTATTTGGCGCGAAAGTGGGACGAACGATCACCATCCACGAAAATGGCCACCTATCTTTAAAAATCGATATCGACGGCCTAAAGCACGGCAGAAAGGAGCGAGATATATATCCTTTTGCTTTGGTCGAGTATCCGGTGGCGCTTTTCCGACTGGCAAGTTGCCTTTATCGAAGCAAGTCGGGCACAGTCTTAGCCGATGCAGCCCTGATCGGAATTCAAGAATGGACTCTGCGACCCTACTCTCCTCGGAGCATTCATTTCCAATATCCTCTCCATCCCGCCCAATCCTGGACTGAGAGCAGAGACATGGTATGGGAGCAGCCTCTGGTTTTCCAAAAGAGAGAGATTTTCGAAGAGCCTGACTGGTGCGGCTTCCGCCTAATTCGGCCCATCTACGAAGCGTTTGGGTATTCTGAGGATAAGATTCCAATGGAGTTTGATCACACCAATCGCCGCCTAATAATCTCGGATAATTAGACTCTCGTGTTTGTCCACTCCAACGATCATT
>JAHFUH010000169.1 GCA_023265215.1 Acidobacteriota bacterium | reverse complement strand
CGTGAAGCTGGCGTCCATGGCGGGCTTGAGCTTCCCAACGTCCGCTTCGTCCGTATTAGTTATCACCTGCATTTTTGTGAGGTCTTCACCTATGGTGAACATAGTCGGAGTGGAAAAACTGGCAGCCACGGTCTGGCCTTTGTCGACATTGCGTGAGATAACAGTTCCGGAGATAGGGCTTGTAATAATGGTGTGATCAAGGTTCACCTGCGCATTCTTTAGATTCGCCTGTGCCTGATCCAGCCGCGCCTGATCGGCCTTAAGGGAGGACTGAGCAGCCGTGAGCTGGGACTCCACTGCAGCCTCCGATGCATTGGATGAATTCAGAGTAGCCAGCGCGCCATCCATGTCGTCCTGTGTCTCCAGACCTTCGTCAAACAGCTCTTTGATCATCTTGTATTTTCTGGTGCTGTTCAGCACGTCAACCTTGGCTTTCTCAATATTCGCTTTTGTTGTGGCTATGCCGGCGGCGTCATTATTCAAAACCGCTTCGCCTGTTTTGACGCTTGCCTCAGCTTGGTCCAGCTGGGTTTGGAATAATGCAGGATCCAGTTTTGCCAATACCTGGTCTTTCTTCACCTCGGAATTAAAATCTGCGAACAGTTCCATTACGGTGCCGGAAACTTGGGTGCCGACGGCGACAGTTGTAACAGCGGCAAGCGTGCCGGTCATCTGCACCTGCGTGATAATGTTGCCGCGATCCACGGTTCCGAAAATATAATTGGGCTTTTCAGCCTTTGTGGTTAAAAACTCCCACGATCCAAAACCGGCGGATCCGCCGATCAAAATCAGAAAGATCCAGAAGTATTTGCTGCTGTACCAGTGTTTTTTAGACATGACTATCCTCACTCTGTGTTCAATCCAAGCCGTTCATCCTGAATCCGTCAGGCGAACCCGAGCTATCGGATATTAGATACGGTTTCCTTCTGAGAATTATTACAGCAATGTTGGTTCACCTTGCATGGGGGAGTGAAACAAGAGGATGTACTTGAGGGGAGATTCCATACGAAACTAATAATTGAACTATTCGATATTGTACAAACCAGTAATTCCAAGATAATTCATCAGTACCTGATAATAAAATCCTATATCCGGCATATTCGGTCATGTTGTCCGAATATAATCGAATCTACATAACATGCTGCGCTTCCATGGTGATTTATTCCAGTCATTTCAATTGTAAATTCTTGATGCCTGAACCGGCGATTTCAAAATCACTCGATTCCAGCAGGGTGTACATATTTTGTTCGAGGGCTATAATCGATTTTTTATAGGCCACAAGAGCCTGGAGTTCAGCGCTTTGCGCGGTTGAAAGATCTTGTTGCCTTTGGAGGAGTATGAAATTCTGCGTCGTCCCGGCTCTGAAACGCTTGTTTTCCGCATCCAGCTGTACCTCTGCTAACTGACGGGCCACTTTAGCTGCGTCCACCTTCTGCTTGTTGCTTTCCAGATCATCGAATGCGTTGCGAATCTGAACCGAAATGACCTGCTCTTCCTTCTTGCGGTTCATGAGAAACTGCCTCTTTTGAATATCCAGCTGTGCAAGTTGCGCTTCCACATTGCGATTTTTCAAAGGTATCTGGATATTGAAGCCAACAAACCAGTTCTTAAATCCCTTTGTAAACAATGTCTGGTAAGCCGTGCCTGCGCTTCCAACCAGTGAAGGATCAATCACCGGCTGGCCTGTAATGGGGGATATAGTTTGCGGGCCTGCAACTCCTACAGTTCCGAAGGACCCTACAGCATCCAGTTGCCATTTTTTCATATTGCGATCGACCTGGTTATTAATTTGGTTCTCCTGCAGCTGAAGACTGTATTGCTCCAGTTCGGGCCGGTTTTTCAGAGCTGTATCGATAGCTTTCTCAAAATCCACTTTGAATTCTGTATATTCTGCGCTATCCGTGGGCACGATCATCTTCTGCCAAATATCGCTCTTGCGATCGCCGGACACCGTGGACCGGAGATTGTTCTCTGCGGCTTTGATACTTTGTTTTGCAGTAACCAGGCTTACCATGCGGTTCGCCACATCCGCCTGTGCTACTGTGATTTCAATTGGCGCCAAAACGCCGATCCGGACCTTTTCCCGGTTTTGCTCCACGGTGATCTGCGCCAGCTTTACGGAGTCACGTTGAATGTTATAGTTCCGAATTGCACTTACAAGATCCCAGTAAACTCCCTGAATCGTCGCAATTGTACTGGTGATCGATTGCCTGAATTGGCTGTCATTGATTTTGAGATCCAGGTTGGCAATCCGGATTGTGCCCCGGGTTTGGTCCATACTGCGGTTACGCAACAACGGCTGAGTTAACTGAAATGAGCTTGTTGTATTATATTGCGGACTGAAAAGCGCGAATGTCTGGTTCGTATCGCTTCTATTGGAATTCAAGCTGGCGACGATTCCGCCTCCCGTCGGCAGGTTTTTAGTAAACTGAAAATTCCACGTGTCCAGCTTCGTGTTATTGGATGAACCTTGAGATGAAATATTGGTCTGGTTGGTATTCGGCTGTGTTGTGGATCTTGCACCCAAGGTTAATGTTATAGAGGGATCATAAGGACCATGGGCTTGGATTATCCTCTGTTGATAGATCTCTTCATTAGTATCCGAGATGGCTATATCCAAATTATTCTGGAGTGCCAGCTTTGTAATCTCCTTTAACGACATATGAAGCACGGTCCCATCCTTTTCAGCTTGTTCGATAGGGCTGATAGGTATGTCCATCAGGCTTTCCGAACCCTGGATTGGCTTTTCCTGTGATGTGGAATCTTTTATCGAAAAGGCAAAAGCCGCAGCCGTGACGATGAAAAGAAATACAGCTCGTTTAATTACTACTCCTAATTTGCTCATAGCTTATCCCCGCAGGTTATTTCCATACTCAAAATTTCAGGTGATACATACGGTTGAATTCGAATCCTGTTGCATAGATCTGATTGCATGGAACACGAGTAAATCATATTCGAACTCCTTAAACCTTCAGAATGTCCTCTTTGCGGGCGACGAGCGCATAAAGCACCGGCGCCAGAAAAACCGAAATCAGCAGGCGCGAGATCAGTCCGCCGATGATCACTATCGCAAACGGTTTCTGCGAATCGCTGCCGATCCCGGTCGACATTGCCGCGGGCAGGAGACCAAGGCAGGCCACGAGTGCTGTCATCAGTATCGGGCGCAGGCGCAGTAGAGAAGCCTCATAAGTCGCGACAAGAATATCCTTTCCCTCCAGACGCAGCTTGTTGATAAAGGAATAAAGGATTACGCTCGTCTGCACGGCAACACCCATTAAAGCCACGAATCCAAGACCCGAAGAGACGCTGAATGTCGTATGGGTCAAACGAAGCGCCAGCAATCCTCCCACGGGCACAGTGACCAGGACGCTAAAGATAATAAGCAGGGGATACTTGAGATTGCCGTAGAGTGCAAAGAGGATGAGCAGGATTAGTAATACTGTCGCGGGTATTATGATTTTGAGCTGGGCTATTGCTGCCAGGTAGTCCTTATACTCTCCGCCCCAATCGAGTCTATATCCGAGCGGCAACTTGACCTGGGAGCCTACCATTCGCCGAGCTTGCTCGATTGCGCTCGCCAGGTCGCGGCCCTGAACGCTGAATTGAATGCCGATGTAACGCGAGTTCGATTCCCGGTATATGAAAGAGGCGCCGTTGCTGACCTTGATGTCCGCGAATTGGCTTAGGGGCAGTTGTTGGCCGTCCGGCGTGGCGATCAGGAGATTCTTAATTGCATCCATATTTTCCCGATAAGGCTCCTGCATGCGCACAACAAGGTCGAACTGGCGTTCTCCCTGAATTACCTGGGTCGCTGCTTTTCCTCCCACCGCCGTTTCGATGATTGTGTTGATATCGGAAACATTGAGCCCATAACGCGCAATCTTGTCCCGGTCGGGCACTATATTCAGGCTGGGCTGCCCCAGTTCCTGAACAATGGTAATGTCTGTAATCCCCGGCACGGTGGATATTAATTTTTTGACTTCCCGCGCCTTTGCCTCGAGATTGCTCAGATCGGAACCGTAGATTTTGACAGCAAGGGAACTTTTCAATCCGGTCTCGGCCTCATCTACGGCGTCCTCTGCTGGTTGCGTGTAGTTGAAAATAATTCCCGGAAAAGCCGACAGTTTCTTTTGAATGGCTTCAATGAGCTGCTGTTTGGTGCGGATTTCTCCTCTCCATGACGGGTCATCATAGGGCTTCAATCCAACATAAAACTCGTCGTTGAAAAATCCGGTCGGGTCCGTGGCGTCGTCCGGACGTCCCAGTTCGTTGGCGACAATGGTTGTTTGTGGGAAACTCGTCAAAACCTGTCGAATCTGGGGCGCGAGTTTAGCCGCTTCCTCGAAAGATATTGTATAAGGCGTAGTGGCGCGTACCCAAAGCGCGCCTTCGTCGAGGTGGGGCATGAATTCCGCGCCAATTGAGGGGATAAGCAGGAGAGATCCGCCAAAAACAAGCAGGCAAATGGACACGGTTACCAGCCGATGTCTAAGGCACCAGCCCAAGATGTGGCTGTAGATTCTGCGGCACCATTCATACCAGGGGACGCGCGGCTCCTTTATGCGTTTACGCAGAAACGAGGCACAAAGGACAGGCAGCAAAGTTAGCGAGCAGAGAAGAGATCCGACAAGGGCGAATGACATCGTAGCTGCCATGGGGTCAAAGAGGCGTCCCGAGGGCCCGGTCAGGGCATATATTGGCAGGTATCCGGCTATGATTACCGCGATAGCGTAGAATATGGGGCGCTCCACATCGCGGGCGGCCGACCGGATGACATCGACGACGCTGTATTGCTGGCCATGGCGCGCAGCCAGTTCGCGAAAAATATTTTCCACCATAACGACTGCGCCGTCTACGATGATACCGAAATCGATTGCCCCTATGGAGAGCAGGTTCGCGGGAATTTTGTTCAGATCCAGGCAAATAAAGGCAAAAAGCAAAGAGAACGGTATGGTTGCAGCCACGATCAAGGCTGTGCGGACGCTGAACAGGAGCAGGCCTAAAATAACCAGAACCAGCAGCATTCCACGAAGCAGATTCCGTTCCACTGTTTTAGTGGTTTCATCAATTAAGTCATGCCGGTCGTAAAAGGGGACGATTTTGACATTCGGCGGCAGGACATTTTTGTTGAGGTCTTTGGTGACCTGATCCACTCTATCAAGTACAACCTGAGCCTGTTTGCCGACGCGCATGAGGATCACTCCCTCAACGGCATCGTCCTGATTCATGTAGCCGAACTGACCCAGTCGCGGAGCATGGCCAATTTCCGTTTTGGCCACATCTCGAATGTAGGTGGGGATTCCATTGTGTGTACTGACAACGATGTTGCCGATGTCCTGCAGATTTTGCACTTGACCCAAACCTCGGACGTAATAGAACTGCCCGCCTTGCGAGTAGAAGCCGCCACCTGCATTGGCATTATTGCTGGAGAGTTGCTGAAAGACCTGCGGTACACTTACGCCGTATGCGAAGAGTTTGGTCGGATCGAGCAGGACCTGGTATTGCATCGTTGCGCCGCCCAGTCCCGAGTCATCCGCAACTCCCTCGATGGCGCGGTAGCGCCGCTCGATTACCCAATCCTCGATGGTTTTCAATTCCTGAGGCGAAAGGTCGGGGCTCTGTAGGACATACCTGTAAATTAGCCCGCTCGGACTGAAGAGCGGGGACAGCGACGGTGTGATTCCTGCCGGCAGAATAGCGGAAGCCATGCGTTCGAATGCTTGCTGGCGTACAAAATACGGATCGGTATCGTATTCAAAATTCATTTGAACGGAAGATAATCCGTATAGCGAGATGGATCGCAGCGCCTCCAAATTTGTAATTCCGTTCATCTCTAATTCAATTGGTATAGTGATCAGGCGCTCTATCTCTTCGGTGGCATGCCCGGGCCATTGTGTAATGATTTCCACATGCGGCGGTGATAAATCCGGGTAAGCATCAATGGGGAGTTTCTGAAAAGCATAAATTCCCCAACCCAGCAGAAAAAGCATGGTCACACTAACCAGGAAACGCTGAGATAATGCAAATGAGACAATCCGATTGATCATAGCGGCCTTAGATAGATGTTATTAGCTGGACCTCGAAATAAGTCTTCATGATTCAGCGGCTATTGTTGATAGGAGTTTGCAAACTGGAGAAAGACAGCTCCTTCGGTAACAATTTGTTCGCCCTCCTTGAGGCCACTCAGTATTTCAAACTTACTGTCTTGCTGCGCGCCTGTAGATGCGTGACGTTGGGCGAACCGGTTGCCTTCCATCTGAACGTAGACGAATGGTATGTTATCGGTGTCGTACAAAACCGCTGAAGTCGGAACCGTAAGCACATCGCGTTGCTTCCGTGTCTGAATAATTGCGTCCAGAACTAAGTCCTTCTTCAGAAAGTCCTTGGGGTTTCTGGTTACGATACGAACCGGCGTTGTACGCGTCGCCGGATCCACCATCGCACCGATATAGGAAATTACGCCTTGAAATACGCCAGGTAATGCAGGGTTTGTTTCGGTGACCTGATCACCAATACGGATGGCCGTGAGATCCTTTTCATAGATGTGGCCTTGAACCCAGACTGTCGATGGATCGCTAATGACGAAACAGACCGTAACGCCGGCTTGAACGAGCTGGCCCGGAAAGACGAGCTTTTGTACTACGATGCCCTTGATTGGAGAGCGCACGGCAAGCTGAGGATTAATTGGAACCCCTTGGCGTTGAGCCTCTTCGATCTCTTTCTCCATAATGCCGAATATCCGCAGCGCCTGCAATGAATTTTGCAAATCCGTAGCCGCGTCGTTGTAATCGGCTTCAACGCTTTCAAAATCTTTCTGAGCCAGGGCCCGATGCGCAAGGAGATCCCTGCTGCGTTCCAGCGTAGTGGATTCAAGATTCAATCGATTGCGTGCTTTTCGGTATGCGGCGATCGCGTTGGTGATATCAGGGCTGGACACATAGAGCAGTGGATCATTCGCTTCCACGAGCGATCCGGTATCTACGAGGATCCGGGTGATCGGGCCGTTTGCCTGGGCGATTGCCTGGGTTGTGTGGTCCGCGTCCCAATCGACCGTTCCGGTTGTGCGCACGACAGTGGACCAGTCCTCTTTCTGCACGGGTTTGATCTGCAAATGCGCCAGCTGGTTTTCGGGGACAGAAAACCAACCTGTTTGAGAATTCTGGAGATCTTTCTTCGGGCTTGCCACGCCCAAACGCGCATCCGGAGGATCTGTGCAGGAGACGGCGCCAAGTGTCATAGCCAAAAGTATTACACTCATGGGGAAAGCTGAATTGCGCGTGCTCATGGCATCACCTTCTTTCCTACGACGAAGTTTATCTGTTCCGTGCTGGTCATGTAAGCAGCCAGCGCCTGGCGGTATGCAAGCTGAGTAGCGCGATAGCTTCGCTCGGCGTCCAGCATATCGAGCAGGCTTGCAGCTCCTCTTTGATACGCATAATTGCTGATTTCACGGGATTGGGCGGCCTGATCGAGGTACCCCGATTCGTAGAGCGAGGCCACCTCTTCTGCGGTTTGATAGCCGGCATACGCGCTCCTGACATCTGTTAGGACTCCGATGCGCACGGATTCTGCCGATTCTACCGCCTGGCTGGCGGCCGCTTTGCTGCGAGCGATTTCTCCCTGGTTCCGGTCGTGGACTGGCAGCTCAATGGAGAATCCAAACCCCAGTCCGTTGATTATGCCGGACCGCTTGTACTCGGATTCAACGGTGAGGTCGCGCACGCGATCGCCGTAGGCCAGTTTCACCGTGTCGTCAGCCAGTTTGGCTGCGCTTTGAGCCGCCAGGAAGTCGGGCCTCGAGAGAAGCGCCTCATTTTCCAGATCCGTTGAGGCCGCCGGGTACTTGGCATGTTTGAGATCCCCGATAATTTCAAAGTTTTCCGGAACAGTGCCATAGCCGACCAGTTGCCGCAATGCCGCTTTGCCTTGCACCAACGCGATTTGGGCTGCGGAAACATCCTGTTCGAACTGAAGCTGCTGGAGTTTTATTTTCAGGTAATCCGACTCCGCAATGTCTCCCGCCTCCATCCGGTGTTGATTAATTTCAACGACCTGCAGAAAATTCTTCAGATCCTTGCGGGCAAATTCGAGGTTGGATTTGGCAAGGAGCGCATTTATGAACACCTGCACCACCTGGAATTTCAGCTGGCGCTCGTTGTCTGCAACAGTTTTAGCTGTGACATCCGTATTATCCTGAGCGACCTGAACTCGTTTCAATCTTTTCCCGCCGCGTTCAATTGTATACGTGACGGAATTTGTGAACTCTTGATTTGTCCTGAGATTGTCCAAAGTTAGATTGCTCGGGGTGAAAATCTGAAAGTCCTCATTCACGTTCGTGAAAACGGGATTTGGTTTGAGCGCTGCTGTGATTTCGCTGGCCTTTGCCTGGTCTATGGCGAACCGCTGGGCGCGCAGGGATTGATTGTGTTCAAGCGCCAACCGAGTTGCATCCTCCATGGTGAGCCGTGAAAGCATTGGCGAGGAGCTTTTCGAAGATGGAGCTTGTGCGTTTGAGGCCCAAGGCTCATACAGGGCGAACCCTGCAACAATGAATAAAGTTGCGAACCGTAAAACCATGAGAGCATCTCCTTAACTCGAGAATCCCGGCTTTGTACAAAGCTCTTTATACCTTATAAGATTTTAGAAATATTTGGCAGATCTGCCAAGCCCATATTGACAGTTAGCCTACCGGCCGGCGGGAGGAGCTCTTTTGGCGGTAGACGGAATAAAATCGGAGGTTACAATTACAGGATTATAAATGGGATTCAAACTGGGCGTGATGGTGAGATCAGCTGTTAGTTCGACAGCATTGTTGTTGGGGAGTAGATTTTGCGCCAGGAGGCATGCTTGACAGCAATCAGCTTTGTGATTTTCCCCAGGCAGGCGAGCATTCCAATTTATTTCCTGGCCGCGGCAGATTCTCTGCGGCTGAGTGTCGATCGTATGACTGAGACAAATATGACCTAATGGCAGGCAGGTTGAGAAGGCAAGGAATGCGCCGAGAACAATCCAAACTTGGCTGACTTGCCTTTTCATTGCCAACCTGATCCTTGCCAAGACTAAGGCTGTCTTATCCCGCTCACGGCAGAGCGGAAAAACTGCGTTCACTTACTCACTCGCCTATACAGTTGAGATTTTGTGCAAAAAGGTTCATGCCTATAGCCCGGATTATTCAGGAAGCTTCTACTGCGGCGACGGATCCGGGCATGTCTACTGCGTTGCGCTCGGTCGGATTCTTCGACGTACTGTCGAGTACGCCTGCGGAATCCT
>JAHFUH010000168.1 GCA_023265215.1 Acidobacteriota bacterium | reverse complement strand
GAAGTTTTCCCGCTCCTCAGCGCTGATTTTCGACTGGGATTCGGCCCCCTGGCTTATCCTTCGGAAGCTTTCCAGCAAATCCGGAGAACTATACCCGGCGCTCGCGAGAACCTGCCCGATTGATTCGCCCCGCATCACTTTGTCGATATGCGGCCGGCCCGAATCGTCCACCAGAAAATGGGCTTCATTGGCTGAACCCAGAAGGTTGTGGTTCATCCCAAGAGATTCCTGATAGGCTCCGACCAGAAAAATGGCGAGATAGTACGGCTCTGAATTTACTCCATGGAGTTCCAGCGCCTGCTTTACGTCTCGCAGATCCACAAACTTATCGATCTGGCCATCCGAATCACAGCTGATGTCGCAAAGGGTCGCGCGTTCTGTCGGCTCTTCCGTCAATCGGGTGATCGGGATTATCGGAAAGAGCTGATCCAGTGCCCAGCTGTCCGGAGTCGATTGAAAAACGGAGAAGTTGCATATGTATTTGCTTGCCAGAATATTTTCAAGATCGATAAATTCTTCAGGGCGCTCCTTCATGGATCGTGAAAACTTGATGGCCTTTCGACATATTTCCCAAAACAGCCATTCGCCTTGGGCTCGGTTCTGCAGATTGAGATAGCCAAGATTGAACAGGGATTGAAGCTCTTCCCTGTGCTGCAAGGTATCGTGGTAATACTCACGGAAATTCTTGGGATTGATGTCTTTGTAAAGATCCATCATTTCCCTCACGACTTCCGAATCCACTTTGGAAGGGCTTATCTCGGTCCCCCCCAGACCCGGATTGAGCGTCCGGATAACATTCATGATAAAGAGCGCGTGATGGGCGGCTACGGCTCGTCCGCTTTCGGTAACGATGACGGGGGGGGGAACATTTTCGGATTGGCAGATCTCATTGATTGTGTAGACGATATCGTTTGCGAACTCCTGCATGCTGTAATTCACACTGCAATCGGATGCAGTGCGGCTGCCGTCGTAATCGACGCCGAGACCCCCACCGACGTTGAGGTATTCAATCGGGAATCCCATTTTGTGCACTTTGGCATAGACGCGCGCGGCTTCTTTGATGGCATTCTTTATCCGGCGTATATCCGTTATTTGCGATCCGATGTGAAAGTGCAGCATTTTCAGCTGGCGCGCCATGCCCTGATCCGATGCCAACCGCAGGCAGTCCAACAGTTGAATTGTATTAATACCGAATTTGGATGTTTCTCCGCCCGATTCTTCCCATTTGCCTGCACCGCGTGAAAAAATCCTGACACGGACTCCGAGGTTGGGTCGTATGCCGAGTGCCGTGGAGACTTCGGAGACTTTCTTCAGATCCGAAACTTCCTCCAGAACCAGCACAGGGTTTTTGCCGATTTTAACCGACTGCATCGCCCACTCCAGATAGCGCCGGTCTTTCACGCCATTGCAGATCAACAACGCGTTCGGGTGAATGGAGAGGGTGAGCGCGGCTGCCAATTCAGCTTTGGTTCCTACCTCCAAACCATATTCATAGCGGTGTCCAGCTGCCATCAGGCGTTCCACAACGCTTCGTCTCTGATTCACCTTCATCGGGTAGACTCCCCGATGGCGCGCTCCGTAGTTGAACTCGGCGATAGAATTGCGGAATGCCTCGTGCAGTTCCTTTATTTGAGTGTCCAATATTTGAGGAAAACGCAGCAGGAAGGGAGGAGCAACCTTTCGTTGGATCAGAGTTTGAACCAGCGAGTTCACTTCGACGCCCATCAGAGGATTCCTGGTGGGATGGACCGTCAGACAGCCCTGTTCGCTAACTCCAAAATATCCCCCTCCCCAATTCTCAACTCCGTAGATCCGGTTTGGGATTTCGCTTGGGGAAAGGCGGAGGCTTTGAGTTAATTCCTTCATTGGTTGGGATCACCTCCATATGAGCCAGGCGATTATGTGCCAGATGCAATTCAGGCATGCAACAAAAAGCAAAGTCAATTGCGATTCCGGTCAAGCTTTAACACGCTCTAGATATTTGCCATCGCTGGTATCGACTCGCAACAGTTCACCCTCATTGATAAAAGGAGGCACTTGAATAACCAGCCCCGTTTCCAGGGTTGCGGGTTTGTTCACATTGCTGACGGTGGCCCCTCGGAGCGATGGCTCGGTGGAAACAACCCTGAGTTCGACTGAAGCGGGCAATTCAACGCCGATTGGCTTTCCTTCATAAAATTCAATCTGCAATTTGATATTTGGAATCATATAGGGGATGGAGTCATCAAGCAGTTCGCCAGAGAGATGAAATTGCTCGAATGATTCCGTGTTCATAAAATAATAATCGGATCCATCCGAATAAAGATATTCTACCTCGTGCGTTTCAAGGTATGCCTGCTCGACCCGGTCTTCCGACCGGAAACGATGCTCCATGATCGAACCGGTTTTCATGGATTTCAGCTTTGTCTGCACCATGCCTCGCCAATTCCCCGGCGTAATATGCTGAAATGAAAAAACACGGTACAATTCGCCGTTCAGTTTAATTGCCATTCCCCGCTTAATTTGTGTTGCTGCAATCATCCCATTATCCCCGATTTCAAATGCGTCATATTACTTGAACCATGCCTGCCTTACAAGTCCAACCGGCTATTCTCCCTATACGTTCTTAGTGATGGACTCGTTCGTCGAAGCAGCATCCGCTTTATGATTCCGCTGACGGATCACCTCAAAAACAGCAGGAAGAATCGACAGAAAAATCACGACGGCAATTACTATGTGAATTTTCTTTTCTACGTTCGGCACCGCGGATCCCAGCGAATACCCTATCAGCACCATGCTCCACACCCACAGGAAACCGCCAAACACATCGTAAGAAAAAAACTGCCGGTAATTCATACGAGCCGCGCCTGCCACGGGCGACATGAAAGTCCTCACAATCGGCACGAAACGCGCCAGGACAACAGTTTTCCCTCCGTAGCGCGAATAGAACTCGTTTGCTCTTTGCAGATGGCGTTTCTTGAACAGCAACGAATCCTCTCTTTTATAAAGCGCCTGCCCCGCCCTGCGACCGATCCAGTAGCCCAACTGATCACCTGCAATTGCGCAAAAAGCGACCAGAAAAAGCAGCAAGCTCAAACGGAGGTGTCCGGCAGCTGCGAAGACGCCTGCCGTCACCAGAAGCGAATCTCCTGGCAGGAAGAAGCCTACGAACAAACCCGTTTCCACAAAAACAATTCCGCAGACAAGAAGCATCCCTCCCCATTGAATCAATCCTCTGATATCGGAAAGCAGATGAAAGGCATCCTTGAGCAACTCGAACATAAAAACTCTCCGTCCTTTTGCGGAAAAGCGTTGCGCTCAAGATACAGGTTGCGTCAAAACCTGACAGCGCAACTAACTCTTATCGGCGGGGGAAGCAGTCTATCGCTGCGGGAAAATTAGGTTTAAAGGAAAAACCTGACTGTGGCGCTGTAATCTGCAATTCCTTGCGGGTTCTCAAATCTCGAGAATTTCCGCTTCTTTTTTCTTTAAAATCTCATCGATTTTTTCGACATAGCTGTTTGTCATATCCTGCACTTTTTTCAGCGCGTCTTTTTCTTCATCCTCTGAGATTGTTTTATCTTTGAGGTATGCTTTAAGCTGGTCATTTGCTTCATGGCGGACCTGGCGCACGGCTACGCGGTGTTGCTCAGCGATATGAGACACGGATTTGGCCAGTTGCTTGCGCCTTTCCTGCGTAAGAGGAGGGATAGGCAAGCGAATCACCTTTCCATCATTAGTCGGCGTCAAACCGAGGTCGGACACCAGAATAGCTTTCTCTATTGCAGATATCGTGGAAGGATCCCACGGCTGTATCACGATCAGAGTTGGATCCGGAGTGGACAAAGAAGACATCTGGCTCAGTGGCGTTGGTGTGCCATAATAGTTTGCCTGAACATGGTCGAGGATGCTGATTGAGGCACGGCTTGTTCGAATTGTAGATAGGTTCTGTCTCATGTCATCGATGCATTTTTCCATGCCTTTTTTGGCGACGTCCAGAGTCTGTCGGATCATCAGGTCTATCTCCTAGTTCTGAGGGGTGCACCTAAGCTGGGACCTAAGATAATATGACAGATCCCACCTTCAAGCCAAGCACCACATCTCTAATATTGCCTCGGTGGAGAAGGTTGAAAACCACGATGGGCAGTTTATTTTCCATGCAGAGCGCAATGGCTGTTTTATCCATTACTCGAAGATCTTTTTCCATCACCTCGCGATAGGTGAGTTTTTCAATCAGTTTGGCTGAAGGATTAATAGCGGGGTCTGAATCGTAGATTCCATCCACCTTGGTGGCTTTGAGGATGACTTCAGCCCCGATTTCCATCGCCCTAAGAGCTGCAGCGGTATCCGTGGAAAAATAGGGATTGCCCGTTCCTGCGGCAAAAATAACCACCCGGCCTTTTTCAAGGTGCCGGATTGCGCGCCGGCGTATGAACGGCTCCGCAACTTCTTTCATCTCGATTGCAGACTGGACTCGTGTAAAAATGCCGAGCTTTTCCAGCGCATTCTGTAGCGCCAAAGCGTTGATCACGGTTGCCAGCATTCCCATGTAATCGCCGCTGACCCGATCCATTCCCGCCGCGCTGACTGAAATTCCACGGACAATGTTCCCGCCGCCAACTGTCGCCGCTATCTGAACCCCAAGCGTATGCAGTTCGGCGATTTCCTCTGCAATCCGGGCTGCCATTATCGGATCGACCCCAAAACCCTGCCCTCCCATCAGAGCCTCTCCGCTCAACTTAAACAGCACGCGCCGGAATCGCGGAGTTGCCTGGGGAAGATTTTCGTTCATGGGGTCTCCTCCAAAAAAAGCGCTTCTATACCTGATTACGCGCTGAAAGCGGGTTTGCGCTACGGGCTGGCCTAGTCGCCAAGTTTGTAGCGCATGAATCTCCGAACTTGAATATTCTCGCCGATTTTCTGAATGTGGGCGGCAATGTGGGCATGGACCGTTATCGCAGTGTCCTTTACGAAAGGCTGCTCCAAAAGGCACGCTTCCGCATAGTACTTTGTCATCCGGCCTTCTACAATTTTCTCCAATACATTTTCCGGCTTGCCGGTCGCCCTGGCCTGTTCTTTGTAGATATCGCGCTCGCTGGCAAGCACATCCTCGGTCACATCTTCTTTTCGAAGAAATCTCGGATCGCTTGCCGCGATGTGCATGGCAATATCTTTGACTAAAGCTTGGAAATCAGGGTTTCGTGCCACGAAATCGCTCTCGCAGTTCACCTCAACCATGACGCCGATTTTGCCGTTATGCACATACGTTCCAATCAGCCCTTCCTTTGTTTCGCGTCCCGACTTTTTGGCGGCCGATGCAAGCCCTCTCTTGCGCAGGACAGTTACTGCCGCTTCCATATCGCCGTTGGCTTCCTGAAGTGCGCTCTTGCATTCCATAAAACCAACGCCGGTTTTTTCCCTTAGTTCCTTCACATTCTCCGCGGAAATACTCATGAATTTCCTCCTACCTTCTTCTCCGCATTGAAGGATCAAGCGCGATCCGCACCCGCACGCAAGCCGAGAACATCCCTTGCCCCGGGCCGTCCAGGTCGCTCGGAGAATTTTATTTAGATTAACAATAGAAGAGACTAGCTACCTGAGAGCTTCTGTTCTTCCGGCCGCTCTCCTTCCGGCTCAGGCAAACCCGCCGGCTCTTCGGCAGACGGCCCCCCCCCTGTCTGCGCAGCCGGTTCAGGCTTCCTTGGTTTGGACTTCCGCTGGAGCGCCTTCCGAACCGTGGTTTTAGGCCTGCCCGGCTCGCCGGAATCCGATGTCATCGCTTGTGATTCAGCAGATTCCTTACCTTCAAATTCTCTCGCCGCCGCAGCCTGTTGCGCCTGGAATTGTCTCTGTTTTTCCATCTGTTCGGCAATTTCTTTTTGCTTGGATTCGAAAACCGCCTTCCCTTCCAAGTATGCCTCGGATATGGTATCCGTAATCAAACGGATCGCACGAAGGGCGTCGTCGTTCCCCGGAATTATGAAATCTATTGCGTCCGGGTCACAATTTGTGTCCGCCACTCCGATAACAGGGATGCCGAGTTTAACAGCTTCCTTGATCGCAATTGTTTCAAGCTTTGTGTCGATGACAAACAGGGCCTCAGGCAAGCCAGCCATTTCCTTGATACCGGACAGATTTTTCTCCAGTTTTTTGCGCTCACGTTCATAACGTGCGACTTCTTTCTTGGAGAAGAGGTCATATTGTCCGCTGCTTCGCATGGTTTCAATATCTCGAAACCTCTTTATGCTCTTTTGAATCGTCACAAAGTTTGTCAGCAAGCCGCCCAACCATCGCTGATTGACATAGTACATGCCTGTGCGTTGTGCCGCTTCTTGGATGGCTTCTTGCGCCTGCCGTTTTGTACCTAAAAACAGAATTGTTTTCCCCTGAAGCCCCAAGTCGTAAACAAACTGAATGGCATTCTTAAACAACCTCAGGCTTTTCTGCAGGTCGATGATGTAGATACCGTTTCTTTGCCCAAAGATATACTCTTTCATCTTCGGGTTCCAACGCTTCGTCTGGTGGCCGAAATGAACTCCAGCCTCCAGCAATTGTTTCATGCTTATCGAAACCAAATAGAACCTCCTCAGGCTACCGTTTCGAGAATTGGAATCTCTTGCGAGCCCCCTTCTGACCATATTTCTTGCGCTCTTTGATTCGGGAGTCTCGAGTGAGCAGCCCCGCGCGTTTCAGCCTTGGACGCAGTTCCGAATTGAACTGTAAAAGCGCATTGGCGATCCCGAGCCGGATCGCTCCCGCTTGGCCTGAAGTTCCACCGCCCCTTACCAGGGCACGTATATCAAACTTGCCTAGGTTTTCAGTAACAGTCAAAGGATAGCGGATCACTGTGCGTTGAGTCTCACCCTTAAAATATACACTCAGATCTCGCTTATTGACAGTTACCTGTCCCGATCCAGGCAGCAAACGCACTCTGGCGGTTGAACTCTTCCTTTTTCCTGTTCCGTAATATTCCAATATCGCCATTCAACTCCTTAGCTTTACGCAGAAGAGCGCTTTATACATGTTGTTATTGACTGACTGCCGTTATTTCAGGCTGTTGAGCTTGATGCGGATGCTGAGCGCCCCTGTAAACCTTCAGTTTCTTTCTCATCGCCCGCCCCAGCTTTGATTTTGGAAGCATTCCGATCACAGCTTCTCGCACAAGCTTGCCTGGATTTTTCGACATTAATACTTCCGCCGATACTTCCTTTAATCCACCCGGATACCCGGTATGACTCCGATACATCTTAGCCGTCAACTTCTTGCCCGTAAGTTTTATCTTCTCGGCATTGATAATAATGACATGATCACCGGTATCAAGAAAAGGAGTATAAATTGGCTTGTCCTTGCCCGACAATAGCCTGGCTACCCTTGTTGCCAACCTTCCCAGGATTTGTCCTTCAGCATCAATAACATACCATCTCTTCTGCATATCCTCTTCATGGGGGATAAAACTTTTCATCACGATCTCCCTCTCTTAACCACCAAGTAGAACAATCCTTTAGGCTATCCAAGACAGACGAAAGTGTCAAGAAGATTTGGAGATTAAATGGAATGGAACCAAGAAAAATACCTCGAATTCAACTAAATCCTTTTAAATCTGCTAAATCCGTGCCGTTTATTCTTTAGGTTTCTCTGAAAGATGCGCAATTCGTGATCCATGTCACCACCCGGGTCGAGAAAAAACGCAATGGCCCGGCACATCGGAACGATAAGGGTATCAGGGACGTTGCTCAAGCAGGCAAATTCCCCGGAACAATTCATGAATATTCATAGGAATCACAACGATCTTCCAGGACACACATCGAAACAGATGGCGCACAAATTATGCTAAGCCTTTTAAATCGCAACAGACAAGCAGTTGGCCTTGATATCGGCTCCAGCACCCTAAAAGCCGTCGAGCTTCGTCCGACTCACAAAGACGGCTATGAACTGGTCAGCCTCGGAGCAGAGGATCTTTCCCCGGATTGCATTGTTGACGGCGTTATTATCTCCAAATTGCCCGTTTCCGACGCGATCAATCGGATCTTCACCCAACAAAACATCAAGAATGGTCGCATTAACACCTCTATATCTGGCCACTCCGTCATCGTAAAAAAAATAGCACTCCCCGTTCAAAGCGACGAGGATTTGGCCGAATCCATCCGTTGGGAAGCGGAACAATATATACCTTTTGATATTTCGGATGTAAACCTGGACTATCAGGTCCTGGGTGAAAACACCGGCACGGGAAATCTGGACATACTGCTCGTTGCCGTAAAAAAAGACAAAATCACCGACTACACAAGCGTAGTTAAAATGGCCGGGAAGAATCCGGCGCTTGTAGATGTGGATGCGTTTGCCCTGCAGAACGCTTATGAGATTAATTACGAACCAACCAGTAAAAATACTGTAGCGCTGCTGGACATCGGCGCTTCTACCATGACAATCAATATTGTCTCGGGAACCGACTTTTTGTTCACACGCGATGTTGGAGTTGCAGGGCATCAATATACGGAATTTATTCAAAAGGAGTTCAACCTGAGCTTCATCCAAGCCCAATCCCTCAAACACGGGGACAAGGTCGAGAGCCTGGACTTCTCGCAAGCAGCTCACGTCATAGATTCCGTTACCGAAATCATATGCATGGAAATACAGAAGACATATGATTTCTTCAAATCCACGACCACTGTGGATCATATTGATCGAATGATTGTCAGCGGCGGGGCTTCTCATACGCCTGGCCTTATCGAAACTCTCGCCAGGAAATTCGAAATTCCTACCGAGAAATTTAATGCGTTTAAAAAAATCACTTTCGATCCAAAACGATTCTCGTCCTCATTGATCGCAGACCGCGCGCCGGATTTCGCGATAGCGGTCGGTTTGGCACTCCGGAGTGCAGAGGAATAAAGCGGTTATGATCAAAGTAAATCTGCTGAGAGATCAAACTGCAGGCGTGCGCAGGAATTTCGCGAAACCGACAGTTTCACGAACCGGCCTGATCCTGGTTGCGATTTTCGTTTTAGTCGCAGGAGGGATGGGTGCGTGGTGGTTTTATCTCAACAGGCAAATTCAAAACAGCACAGAAAAAAGAAACAAGCTCCGCATCGAAGAGACTCGATTGCAGGCGCTTCAAAAAGAAATAGAAAAATATAAAAAGATGAAACAGCTGCGCCTGAGCAGGATCAGCGTAATTGAAAAACTGAAAGAAGCCCAGACCGGACCGGTTGTGCTTCTGAACCAAGTGCTGCAAAGCCTGCCGCAGGACGGTGCCATGTGGCTGACAAGTCTCAATCAAAAAGACAGCCAGATTAGAATTA